>VBBV01000126.1 GCA_005883695.1 Candidatus Bathyarchaeota archaeon
ATAGCATTGAATCCCCTCGACTGTAACCTCTGGACCTGAAGTTCCATGTTGCTCGCGGCCTCGCCGGAGAACACCTGGCTAGGAGGGTTGGCTGAATTAGCCTGGGACTCATCAAGTCTCACTCCACCCCAGCCTATCACCGTTGGACTCACATCAAATCTGTAGGTCACGGGTGTCGTACAGTTTAGCGTCTTAGCCGCAGCCTCACTAAATATTACCGTATTATTGGCAAGTAATTGTACGTTCCTTATACCGTCATCATACAAACAGTCAGAATTGGCGTGAGTGAAAACCAGATTGTTACTTCCCTGGGTTATGAATGAGTTCGGTATTGAAACCGTAAATGGAACCCAAACACCTCCGTTCTGTGGACTAGGAACTGATGGAATGCTTGTGACAAAATTCCCGTTGAGCGTGATTGTTTCCTCGTTAGCGCCATCAAAGTCATAGCCTTGGAAGGAAAGCATGTAATTTGTAGGTGGTGTCGGGTCAACGATGAACGTGTAGGTTAGGGTGTTAGTGCAATTGGTCGGCGTGTTTATGTTCTCGACTGTTGCATTGCTGTAGATTGTACTTGTCTGGTTGCTCACGATAAGATTCCGTACCTGGTCTGAGTATGGGCAGTCAAAGTTGGCATGAGTAAACGATACGTTGTTCAACCCGTTAACTACAAAACTGGATATATTGAATGTAAACGAAATCCATGATCCACCATTAGCAGTGGTCAATACAGGAGGTACTGTCGCCACTAATGCACCGTTCATTGCCATGGTTTCCTCATTGGCGCCATCGAAATCGTATCCCTGGAATGTCAGAGTATAGCGAGTAGCAGGAGGCATTGTTGCTGCCATTCGATACGGCGCACGCTCAGTTGCGGTTATGGTTGCGCCTAACAAGAGAACCATGAACAAGGCTGCGAGGGGTTTGCAAGCCCAATTCCGCATAGCCCACGGGGACAACTGCTGCTGTTTAAAGAAGCGAAGACTGGAATATTTCAATGGGGCGTGTACAAGCGACCACAATTGAGAACCCGCAGGCCTTCACCTTTATGTCTCGATTGCTGGCTCGGTCGTTCCGGCAATGTCGGACGTATCATATCGGAAGGCGACGGTGAAGGATTTTCCCGGAATTCTCGGTCTGATTAGAAGCTCCTTTGACGGTGTCTTGCGAGAACACGGATTCTTCGATTCCTCACCGTTCGCGTCCCCTAGACTGCCTGCAATTCCTCAGCAAGGTTTTCCCTGGTTCGAAATGGGTTTGAAGGAGGACGAGGAGGGTTTCTGGATAGCCGAGGTGAAGGGGGAGATCGCGGGGATAACGTTGAGCTGGGTTCGAGGATCACTATGGTATCTCGCACACTTGTTCGTCTCTCCCCCTCATCAGGGTCTCAACATCGGACAGAACCTCATGGAGAGAGCAATGAAACACCACAAGGGCCACGCCATCACCAACCGAGCCCTCGTGACCTTCGCCTACAACCCCGTTTCAATCTCACTCTACGCCCGTCACGGAATCTATCCCCGCGAACCACTCTACTGGATGGAAGGCCCAAGCCAGCAGGTGAAGACAGAAGCCACGAGAACAAAACTGCGAGACGAGAAGATTGAAGACTTTGAGAAAGCTAGAGGCATTCTCAATCGGGTCGACGAGCTAACTCTCGGCTATCCCCGCGAGAAGAACCACGAGTTTCTCTTCCGAACTCCAAGCGCTCGATGCCACCTGTTTTCCACAGGCGAAGAACCTGTGGGGTACGCGTATGTCTGGCAGAGTGGAAGAGTCGGCCCACTAGCTACCGTATCGCATGAAACATTTCGCGATGTGTTGCGTTCCGCTTTCAGGCTGGCCGCAGCGGAAGGAGCTGCGAACGTGGGTATTGCTGCAACTGGCTCGAATGAGCAGCTGATGCAGGTCGCACTGGAACAGAGAATGAGAATACTGGACACCTACCTTTTCATGTCCGCAAAGCCTTTCCCTAACTTCTCGAACTACGTGTTGTACCCAACAGGCGCGATGCTCTAGTGTCAGAGAGACTGGATTCCCGGTCGACCTTGGACGATCTTCTCAACAACCCGATCGGCCGCTGGTCCTTGAATGGAATTCGAAAGAAACAAGTAGTCTGCATCACTCGATGGACCTTTGTTCTCGCGGAGTGTTTCGTTGATGCCTCTCGAAGTCCATGTTCCTATCTTCAGCGACCTCGTCCCAGGAGGTTTCACCTACGGTGCAAACTATCTGGTCGAGTTTCAGCCTTCTTCCCTCTGGTATGAAACCTCGCTGACCATAGCAGCCCAGGCCTTGAGTTCTGGAGGAAGAACACAATACCATACCTTCATGCACATTCCCCTAGAGGTCCGACAGGGCCTCCAGAACCTCGGCAGCGACCTGAAGAAGCTGGAACACGAAGACAAGTTCAGGCTCATTGATAGCTATACCTCACTCACGGGTCTACCCATACAACCAGAGACAGCTGATCTAACAGGACGGCGCCGGCTCTCAATCAATGACCCGTCATACTTAGAACACTACACCGAGAACATTGTAACAATACTCGAAAAAGGCGCACCTGAGACCGACAAGAGATGGTTGCACATAGACGATAACACATCGATTTTCAACAGGTACTTCAAGGAACAAGATGTTCTGAACATCTTTCACACCCGCGTCTTTCAACTGACTCGGATTCTCGAACTCTCCGCGTTCCACTCTGTTGTGGCGGGCGTCTGGTCGGAATCGTTCTACAAGCAGTTCGAAGCGCAGTGTGATGGAGTGATAGATTTCAAGACCGAAGAAGACGAGGGACAACTGGAGAACCTCGTTAGGGTCAGATCAATTCGAGGCAAATCATGCGACTCAAGATGGAGGCATCTTCGCATAGAGGCTAACGGCGAAGTGGCGCTTGACAAGCGTGGTGACGGCAAGAAGCAAGAGATCGGGATCTCACGCTGGCTAAAAGGCCCTAAGAGAAGATAGTAAACGCGGAATCGAGGCTGTTCAGCAGTCAGCGCATCCGGTCCTTAACGGTTCGAACACCGTTTCGCCGCAGTGTTCGCAGACGAGAATTTTTCCGATGAACTCGTCGTCAGAACGATACATTGTTTCATGAGTCGTAGGTGCGCTGCACGTTCGACAGAACAGTTGAGGCTCGAGACCACGATCCATGAACCTTGGTTATCATTGCTCAGGAGGTTAAACAAGAGAGTGCAGGAAATCTAATGCCCGGTTGATCATGCTCGGGAGTATAACGGTCAGAGCGGGATTTCTGTTCCATTGACGAAGAGCTTGTCGGTAACTTTCATGGCCTTCACGATAGTTGCATGCATGGGGCATCCCTTGTGAGTCCGCCTCGTCACCTCGGCGACCTTCTCAACCGAGTCTTTCGTGGTTACCTTGGTCTCGATGGTCATGTCCTTGAACGATGGTTCCGCTCCGCCAATCCCGTATTGTCCTCTCCGGTCCCAGTGTCCTCTTACCAGGGTTTCCAGTGAATCGAACTGGAGGTTGAGGAGTGTTGCGTGACGGGTGAACATCACGTTCTCACAGAACCCTATGGCTGCTGTGAAAAATTCTAGTGGTGTTGGGGCCCTATCTGTCCCGCCGACCGGGATTGGTTCATCGCATGCTAGGGTGAACTTCCCAGCTTTCGCTTCTTGG
>VBBV01000030.1:0-2278 GCA_005883695.1 Candidatus Bathyarchaeota archaeon
TTATCTTATCTGACAAGGCAGTCGTATTTTCGTTCAATGTCTCTTCTACTTCCCTGCTAGTTTTACCGTGCTAAGAATCTTGGCGACTGGGTCTTCCATCTTGGATAGAAGTTCTTTTCCGCGTCTTTTCTGGGCTTCAAAGGCCTCCGGGTCGGTTAGCATTCTATGAACCTTAGATGCGATCTCTCGAGGTGACTTAATTGTCTCGACTAGGCCGAGCCTCTCCAAATACTGGATGTAAAGGGGCTTAGGCCCCGGGAAGCAGGAAATTGATGGAACTCCCAAGAGCGCAGCTTCCACAGTCATGGTACCCCCCGATCCGACAAAGGCCGACGAATACGAGAGCAGGCTAGTGGCATCGACTATCCTGTCAACTATAGTCACTTTTTCGCCAAATCGCCTCGTTATCACGGGAGCTTGCATCCCGTACCTTGTCGAAACGACCATTTGGGATTCCAATCCCCGCCTGAGCAGTTCATCGATGATTGGCGCCACGACAGGCTCCTTGTCACTTGATTTACCCATGAGATACGATGCGAACGCTTCCTCTGTTCGGAAAACCACAATGGGTTTGTTCTTCTTCAAGTCCAATTGTCTTAGAACGTTATCGTTCGGACGATGACGTTTGAGCCAAGCTGCTGGGTCCAAAGCTCTGTAGAGGATAATCTTCCTTAATGGTCCGCCGAACTCTTCCCAAACCGATCGACCAATGATCCACGGACAGCAAAGGAAAGTCGTCAAAGGTATTGTCAGTCTAGCTACCATCCAAGAGTGTGGCGAGTCATTAGCTGCAACATGAGGAATACCCAAGCCGAATGCAACCCGAGACGCCTCGACCGATGAGAAGGAAACCACCACGCTCGGCTTCCATCTCTGAATCAGATTTGCGAGTTTTGCGATTCTCTCAGCGCTCGCGATGAGCTTTCCGAAGGCAGTTCCACCGCCATGGCTTCCCACTACCGAAAATTGTAGTCTCTTCAACTTCAGGGTCTGTTCGGCTTCGCGGTAGACGCGCGTTGTGATCAACGCCTCATGTCCTTCCCGCCTCAGCGCGCGATACAAAGGCTCGAAGAAGAGCGCTTGTTTCGGTGTGAGAACTTCGATCCAGACTTTCATAATCAGTTTGCCGAGCAGTCACCGAAGGCCCAGCGACAAGTAGATAAAAGATGCAAATAATTTGCGCACCGAACTATTTCCATGAGGGGGGCTAGCTCCATTCGTGTTAACTGGCTATTGACGCCATTTCGTGAGGATGGCAACTTCTCTCGATCGGCCCTGCAACATTGTAACGGATTCGTATCAATTCGTTAACCCAATCTACGGACCACTACCGGCTCCCGCGAGACTATGGGTGGTTTCGAATGAACAATCGACTTTCTAAATCTAGGATTGCAATAGTTGGAAACCAGCCAGAAGCCCTCTTGATTTCAACTCTGTTTGCTGAGGCAGGTCAACCAAACTGCCTTGTGGGACATTTCGATGAAGCCAAGACGAGGAGAACGGAAACCGGTGGGCTGGGCGAGGCCAGATGGTTGCTTGGGGTTCACCGCAAAGCGGGAACTATACATCTCTTGTCGGATGTCGAGGAACTCTCGACGGTTCCACCCTCGATTTTCGTCCTAACCAGCCATGCTGTGAGCCAGAGAGAGCTTAGCGAGATTGAGAGAACCACCCGCGCCTTATGCAAGTTTCTTCCTCAAGGGGCTAGCCTCACGTTCTCTGGGTTGTGCCGGCCGAACTTTACAAGTACTTTTCTTCGAGAGACGATCGAAAAACACAGCGGACACACGGTTGGCAAAGACGTTCAACTAAGCTACGTGCCCTTGTTTTGGGGTGGTGAGTCCCTTCAGAAATTCCGAGAGAAACCTAAACTCGTCGCTGGGTTTGGGACAGGAGCACCTTCGTTAGCTCAGGAAATTTTTCTCTCGATATTCCCTTCAATGAGTACTAGCGTAAAGCTCAGCGCCGCTGAGGCGGCTGGGCTATTCGGACCAATATACCGAGACGTCCTGCGAGCGTTGGAGTTCGAATTGGCGGGCATGTGTGAAGTGGACGATGTGGACTATTCCGAAGCTCTCGATCTGTGCAGGCTATCTGGAACAGACAACTTGGGAATCCCTAGAACCTTCATCGCGAGAGATGCGATCGCGAGCAACATCGCAATCAGCGGCACCAGTAAGACAGGAAGTATGGGCGTCGTTAGGGCAGCTCGAAGGATCAATGAGGCCGGGGAGCAAAGAGTGTTGGATATGATCAAGAATGCTTTGTCTCTTTGTGG
>VBBV01000030.1:2288-16523 GCA_005883695.1 Candidatus Bathyarchaeota archaeon
TTCACCGGACTGGAGTCTCCGAGAGATCCGAAACCGAATCCACCACCTATCCTTCAGACGCTTGAAAGAAGGGGTGCAATACTTTCAGTATACCCGGGCAGGGATAATAGGTGGTTCGAGGGGGGTGTCCTGAGCGATAGCGTTAGAGTTGAGAATACGCCGCTGAGAGCTGCTTCGAAGGCGAGTTGCGCCTTGGTAGCGTTGGACAAGATGGACTTCGGGGAAATTAGTCCGCAGAAATTGGCCGCGGAAATGGGCCGTCCAGGAGCAATTTGCGATCTGTCACGGGTTCTGGAAGCTTCAAATGTGGAGAGAGCAGGCCTCTTCTATACTTCGATTGGAAGAGGCAGTTCGGGGATTTGAAACGTGTCGGCGCTGGCGTCGTAGGCACAGGATTCTGGGGCGAGAACCAAGTAAGAGTTCTCCGTCAAAGCCCCAAATGCAATCTTATCGGAATCTGCGACTCCAATCGGGAACGAGCAAAACTGGTGGGTTCCAAATATTCGGTTCCATGGTTCACTGACGCTGACGAGTTGCTTCGGATTCCGGAAATAGAGGCAGTGACTGTCGCCACCCCGACTCATACACACTTCCAAGTAGGGACGCAGATCCTAGAGGCGGGAAAAAATCTCTTGGTGGAGAAACCAATGACGGGCAATCAGGTACAGGCCGGCAAGCTAGTCACGATGGCCTCAAAAACTGGATTGAAGCTTATGGTGGGATTCATAGAACGGTTCAACCCAGGCGTCCGATTTGTCAAACAGCTACTTGATCAGAAGGCCGCTGGGGACGTCATCATTGCTACCGGCAGGCGCGTAGCTCGCTGGCCGGTCAGAATCGGTGACGTAGGAGTGATCAAGGATACCGCGATACACGATATTGACATTATGAGGTTCCTGTTAGAGGACAAAGTCTCGGTAGTCTACGCTCAAACAGGATCTTTGAAGCACTCTTTTGAAGACTATGCCGAAATCATGTTACGGTTCAGTCGCGGCGTTACGGGTTTCTTGGATGCAAACTGGTTGACTCCGCGAAAAGTTCGCACGCTCATAATTACTGGAAGCGAGGCGACAATAAATCTCGACTACATTTCCCAAGAGATTAGCGTTGAAAATTCGAAAACAATGACCAAACCCTACACAGGTTGGGATGAACCACTACGGTTGGAACTTGAGTACTTTATGAAGGCTGTGGGTGACGACTTGGACCCCATCCCGTCGGGGAAGGACGCGATAGAAGCCATTCGAGTGTGCGATACTGCCTTGAAATCAGGCAGGACGAAAACGGCCTGCCAAAACTGAGCGCGTAGACCGCTCCGAGGAACCGTTTAGTCCACATCAGGGCTACGGTTTCGCTGATTCCTCGATCCCTAGTACCAGGTTTGTCAAAATCCCATTGGTAGGGGTCTCGATCCCTTTCCTCTTTCCCCTCGAGAGAATTGCACCGTTCAGTTGTCTAATCTCAGTCATCTTCCCTCTCTCAATGTCCTGGAGCATTGAAGATTTGTTGGCGTTGGTTGACAACAGAATTTTCCGCCAGAATCTTCTCGGATCCCCGGCCAGTCTGACGCGTTCGGCACGACTAACCGATATTCCCTCGTCCATTACCCGAAAGCCGATCTTCCGGATCTCTGCGCTCTTAACCAGGGCACCATTGGGGAGTCTGGTCAGGGCTGAGAGGGGGTTAATGGCGGCGTTGACTATGGCCTTCGTCCATAGCACTCCTAGCATGTTGGAACTAATTTTCGTTTGAAATCCTGCGTCTTGAAGAGCAATCTTAATTCGCGAGCATATGTCTGACTTTGTCCCTCGAGTGTCTCCAATGACCGTCAATCCTCTCCCTGTGTGTACCACGGAGCCTGGACCCAACAAGAACGCTCCTTCGGTAGTAGAGCCTGCGAGAACTTCGTTCTTGAGCGCAGATTGCAGTGTCTCAATGTTTCCTAGTCCGTTTTGGAGGCTCAAAACTGTCGTCTCAAGCGGTACTATCCTACGATAGCTTGCGGCCACTGCCTCGGTGTCGTAGGCTTTCACCGCGATGATGGGAACCTCAGTTCCAGGTAACAGGGTAGGGCCCCTTCGAACGGGCACTCGAACCCTTGTGAGCGTTTTGTCGGTCTCTCGGAGACTAACGCCATTCTTCTGAATTGATCGAACGATGGACAGGTTCCGATGTATCAGTGTCACATCGTGGCCGGCTAACCTTAGGCTTGCGCCGAATAGGCAACCAATGGCCCCCGCCCCGACAATGCCGAAGCGCAAGTCTTCAGGACTTCTGGCGTAGATCTAACTTGTCTCGTTCCGCGTCGTCCATTTTGAAGACGTGTTTTTCCTCCGGAAAGATGCCCTGACGGACGTCAGATGCGTATTCCCCGACCGCTCTTCTTATCGTCGAGGCAAGGTCGGTATATCGCTTCGCGAATTTCGGCACGAACCTTGGATATAGCCCTAGAACGTCGTGTAAGACCAGGACTTGACCATCGCAGTGTCTACCTGATCCAATGCCGATGGTTGGGACCGAGACTGTCCGTGTGATGACTCGCGCCACCTCCTCTGTTATCATCTCCAGAACAATCCCGAACACTCCCGCATCTTCCAGCGCCTTGGCATCCTTTACAAGGCTCTCGCTAGAGTCGGCCTTCTTGCCTTGAACTCTATAGCCTCCGTGGAGAGTTGCGGTCTGTGGCGTTAGGCCAATGTGTCCAAGTACAGGGATACCTGCATTCGAAACTGCCCTTGCTATGTGTGCCATTTCTCTTCCTCCTTCGATCTTGACTGCCTCCATCCTTCCTTCGTTGATGAAGCGTCCCGCGTTTCTCACGGCATCTTCTTCAGAGATCTGGAAGCTTAGGAAGGGCATGTCGCCGATCAGCAATGAATGGCTTGCGCCTCTTCTAACTGCTTGGCATACTGGAAGAAGCTCTTCCACCGTTACCGGAATGGTCGTATCGTATCCGAGAACTACCATGCCGTAAGAGTCTCCGACAAGGATCGAGTCAACTCCAACTTCATCCGCGATAATCGATGTCGGGTAGTCATACGATGTCACCATCACGATACGCTGACCTTGAGTCTTCATTTTCGAAAAGTCGGCAACCGTTACCTTTTTTCTCTCCGTGATAGAATTTCCGCTCAACTCTAAGCCCATCCTTCCATGTATCGGATCATCTCCTTCATCACGCTTGTAAGATTTCTCTCATTGTCAAAGCTCGAAACTATTGCATACAATCTGGATCTCGAAAGGAGTTTCATTCTCAATGTGATCCGCACCAATTCCGGAATAGCCCTGATTATGTTATCGACAATGGTGACGGTCGCCGCCTGAGATGTTCGTGACATTGGATTGAGGTCTATCACTATCACCATCTTGCCCGCTTTTCTAAGCGCTTCCGCTCGGTCACCATCTTCAAGCGGGACCAATACAACGTCAGCGTCTCCGATTCCCTTTGCGTCGACATTGCGCCTTGGGCTCGCAACCCCTAGTATCCTAAGTCTGGCCCTTGCGTTCGCTCCAAGCACTTGACTTGCACCGTTGCGTTTAAGCAAAGATGCAATTCTTTGTTCTCGTGCCAAGCTTCTATGGAACAGATTTACTTCAAGCCCGGCTGGGATTAAACGCGCAAGTCTGACGATATCTCGTGGTACTAGGGCGGCAGTGTTGCCATTGACGGATATGACTGGGTTCCTTGCACACAATAGAAGCGCTACGGCAGCCCTTGTTGCCGCCCGGGAGGATTTTGGGGTGACCTCACCAATCAAGTAGTCGAATGCCTCTCCACGCCCATGTGCGATCAGGCCTTGTGAAACTACGACTCCGCTTTGAAATCCTCGGACTAGACGCTCTCGGGTTTCGAGCGAGATGAACCGCGGATGGTCATGCGATATTCTCATAAGACTCTAGCGCCTCGTTCAGCGATCTTGCTAACGACCGGAGTTAGACCAGCTGACTTGATGGTCGATTTGGCTTTGGGGACGAGTTCTCTTCGAACTACGGTGAAGAGGGATTCCCCAATCATCATCATACTAGACGTAATCCGCCTCCGTTGCATTATCGAAATGGCTTCACGCAAGCGCAGAGAGAATATTCCGAGGCAATCGGCGAACCTTCGTGACAATCTGATGAAAGTGTATGTCTCAGGGTCTTTGACCTGGAGAGAGACGAGTCCCCTTCCGCATAGATTGATTCGTTTCTTCAAACCAGAGTTGGATAGAATGCCCGCCGTTGATATCGGTCCGAACGCGCCTGAAACAACTCTCAGCGAAGACGAAGGTATTATTTTCTTGACTTCTGCAAATCCAGGTGCGCCAGGCCGGGTTCGGATCACTAGTCCTCCATAGAACGCGGACGTAACAGTCCCGAGGCCAGTCCGATACTTCACTTCCGCCTTATGTGCGATCTGCGCAGCCTCGATGTGACTAAGGTTGGAACCCAGTGCTTCGTTAAGCGCGAGAGATAGGCTCAGGGCTCCCGCGCCGCTGGTCCCGTAACCACAACCCATTGGGAGAATGCTTCTGTGAGCGATAGTCACTCGCAATGCTTCCGATGATCTTTTTAGGAGTTCTTGAGCGACAGTCCGCGATACCACTGGGTGGGCGAGCGGCTTGCCGTTGAACGAGATTACAAGTTTTGTTCGCGAGGCTCTTTTGATCCTTACTGAAGTTGTCACTCCTTGCTGAAGGTTCACTCCAGCTCCGGTCGATCCGATCTTCAACGGATTACCCGGTGTATCGTGTATGCGAAAGAATCCAGTAATCTGGCAAGGAGAGAATGACAATCCGGTCTTTACCGTCAGGATCAACCTTCCAGCTTGTCCTCCTATCCGTTGCTCTTGGACATCGGTAATTCCAAACTATTCTGTGTCCGGCTCTAAAGACAATATAGGGGACTAACGAATCGAAAGCTCCCGGGTTGCAGAGGATAAAGTTGAGAGGTTTGATACTTGCAGGAGGTTTTGCAACCAGGTTGCGACCTCTTAGCTGTTCCAAGCCGAAGTTGTTATTCCCTATTGTTGGGGTGCCGCTCGTTGAGTCGATGGCTCGCTGGCTCAGCTCTGGTGGAGTCGACCAGATAATCCTGGGAGTCAATCATCTTTCAGATAGGTTGAAGATCGAGGTGGGTCACCGTGTAGGAGGCGTGAGGGTCGCGTTTTCCGTTGAGAAGACGCCTTTGGGAACTGCAGGTCCCATTCGGCTTGCCGGCAGTCTTCTGAGTAAGGACGATCCATTCTTCGTGATAAACGGGGACATTGTCAGCAATATCGACATTAGAGGTATGCTGGCGCTGCACGAGGAGAAGAAGGCTGAGGCAACAATTGCCTTGGTCTCCGTTCCCGACCCTTCTCCATATGGCTCAGTCTTGACCGATTCCAACGGAATAGTAAGTAAATTCGAGGAAAAATCGGCGGTTCCCTTAGCTACGAGTCAGGTAAACGCAGGGGTGTACGTGCTTAGCCCTAGTGTGGTAGGTTCCATTCCAGTCGGCCGACCCGTCAGCCTCGAGAGGGACGTTTTCCCTAAGTTAGTTCGGAATGGACGCATGCAAGCATGGATACATCATGGATTCTGGTACGACATCGGGAGGGTTTCGGAATATGTGCGGGCAAACAGAGAACTCTTGGAAAGGCAAGAACTTAAGGCCGGAGAAAATGATAACAGGCAAAACGGGAGGCACGTTATCCGGCCCGCATATTTGGGAACAAAAGCGCGCCTGGGAGTGGGCGCGAAGGTAGGCCCTCTCTCGATTCTTAGTGACAACGTGACCGTCGAAGATGAAGCTATCGTGCGGAATTCAATAGTATTTGAAGAGACCACGATCGGTGAGAAAACGATCGTCGAAGACGCGGTCATAGGTGAAAGGGTGGTAATTGGTAGAGGGTCGAAAATATGTAGTGGGTCAATAATCGCTGGACAGTTAAACATCCCAGCAGGATCAGTGGTGTCTCCGAACTCGGTCATCCTCTGCTAAGATGCGAGAGAAGGAAGGCTAGCAAATGGTCAGAGTACCAAGGCTTTTCGGAACCAACGGGATCAGGGGGGTCGCCGGCAAAGAGATAGACTCAAGCCTGGCCTTCCGTGTCGGTTCAGCTTTGGGAACTCTGTTTCCCAAACAAAGAGTACTGATCGGTAGAGATGGTCGCCTTTCCAGTCCGATGCTTCTCGAAGGGGTTGCGGCAGGCCTGCTCGCGCAAGGCAACTATGTGGAGGATCGTGGTATGATCACGACCCCGGCGTTAGAATTCATGGTAAAGAATACCTCCTCTTCGGCGGGAGTGATGATCACGGCAAGCCACAACCCGCCCGAGTATAACGGGTTCAAGGTGGTTGATTCTGACGGGATCGAGATCCCTCGCTCGAAGGAAGAGAAAATGGAGCTGCTAATTCATCGAGATAGATGGGAGGCGAGTAATCGGCCAGGTCAGAGGGTGATGAGGGAGGGACGAATAGAGTCCTATCTTGAGAAGCTTGAGAGCCAAGTCCCTGCTAGAGACGGAATCCGGGATATGGAAATCGTCGTCGATACGGGAAACGGAGTCGCTGCACTCACGACGCCGAGATTACTCCGGAAGCTGGGCGCACATGTGATAGGTGTTAATGACGCGATAGATGGCGAGTTCCCGGGCCGGAATTCGGAGCCCCGGCCCGAAAACTTGGGCGCTCTTTCGAGGATAGTAAGAGAGGAAAAGGCCGACTTGGGAATCGCTCATGATGGGGACGGCGACAGGGCAATCTTTGTTGACGAGACAGGCGTCATTCATGCCGGGGATCGAACTCTTGCTCTCGTTGAAGACGAACTGCTAACTAATCATCCTGGTGCAAAGATTGTAACGCCGATCAACACCTCGATGATGGTGTCAGAGATTGCTAGGAAAAGAAAGGGGAAACTAATCCTCACCAGGGTAGGCAGTATCGAGGTGTCAAGAACAATCGTAAGCGTAGGTGCGTTGCTTGGAGGAGAGGAGAACGGCGGCATCTTTTATGCTCCTCATCATCCCGTCAGAGACGGAACAGTGGCCGCGGTCTTGGTTCTGAACGCCATCATCAGGAATGGCAGACCACTTTCCAAGCTATTGGATAGCCTTCCCAAATTTCAAATGGTCAAAGAGAAAATACCCTGCAAGGAAGGAGCAAAGGACCGTGCGATCGAGGCTCTCAAGACTAAACTCAAAGGCAGGATATCCAGCACCCTCGACGGCATAAGGGTGGATATGGAAGGACGAGGATGGGTTCTAGTTCGGGCCAGCGGCACCGAGCCCTTCCTCAGGCTCTACGCTGAAGCGAAAACGGAGAGCCAACTCCAAGAAATACTGGACGAGTTTAGACCTCTAGTCCTGAAAGCGGTAAATTGACGGAAACTCGCCCGAAACACGCCCTGATCTTGAATCTGGAATGCCTCCTAGAACTTTCCCGAAAATCGTTCGGGAAAACCTTGATTTCTTCCAGAGCCATCCAAGCACGAATTGTGCCCTGAATCGCATGTCTCGCCCACAATAAATTCCAGACAGGAAATGATTTCCGGAAAATAGGAGGTCTTAGGGACCGACTCTCGCGTCGCATAAGTGGTTGACGCGAAACCTTCTGAATCATAAAATCGCCCATTATCAGCCCTATTCTCGAATCTGGAACATGCCTAAAATCTCGCCCAGAATTCGTTCGGGGATCGCTGAAGATTTCCCTTCTTTTTGCCCTGTGACCTAAGCCCAGCCCTTGCTTGGATAGGCTTGAATCGCCCATTATCAGTACCAGACAGGAAATTCTCTCTAGAAAAGGAGGGGGGTATTGCGCGACGGTTTTGCGTTGCACGAGCGGATCCCGCGGACCTCCGTGAAAGTACATCTCGTTCGAGACCCATCGTTCCTTTCACACCTGAATCACCGCACTCATTGAGTGCTGGGAATCGACCGATAAGACAAGCCCCAGAAAAAGGAACGTGTAACAAGCATCTCACAACGCAGAGCTAGTCCGATAGGATAGATGAACCAAGACCAGCCAGAACAGCCTGTGCGGAAAAGTGCGTCGACGAATGAACCCAGTCAAAGGTATCTAGATTGGGCTTGCATCCGACCAGCGCTTGTCAAACGCGTCAGCGAAAACCCGGATCATCCCGTTGTTCTTGGTGAAATGTGGCCGGAAGAACTTAGGCCGTCGACCATCTCTCTCGTTTGTGGCCCATATGAGGAACACGAGCTCCTTGTCGTCTGACAAAGTCCCCCTTACAGGATACCAGTCTTCCTTGGGTTGTCGAACCTCTATTCCCAACCCCTTCGCCTCTCGGGCTCGCGAGCCTGCCTCTGAATCCTTGGCAGTCATGAGCAGTCGGAACTTCACGCCTCTTTCAATCGCGCGATAGATCTCTTCCCTGACCTTGCCAAACCAGCCAAATGTCTCCGCTGAGATCGAAACGTTTCTTGAGGCGTTGGCGATCACTTTGACTGTCCGAACCTCCATCTCTTCAAGCGTCGATAAGGGTTCCAGAAGGTCTTCCGGTTTGACCCCGAGTCGCAGCTCCCAGTACTGTGGCTCTAGCAAGGACAACAATCGTGTACTCTTAGCATTGAGGGCGTCAAGGTCCCTGGACATCTCCGTCCTTTTCATATCCTGTATTCTGGCCACGAACAGCTTAGGTTCTGACGCCTCGAGCTTGTTGCTGCTCACCCGAACAATCCCCTTCTCAACAAGCTCTTTCACAGCCCTCTCAGCATCCCGCGATGAGAAGCTTGAATGCGCCAGCACCTGCTCAATAGTCTCACCTGATGGCTTTTCCAGGAGAGAGAAATAGATTGAACATCCCTCCCTAGAGAAACCGAGTTCTTCCATTAGTTTCTGGGCTTCGTCGTTCAATCCGCTGGGACACCTTTGCCCTGATCATCGACCGCTCTCAGGCCGATGGAGTCAAGGGAAAACCTCTGCAGTCAACCTTTCCTTTTACTCTCCGAATAAAGTTGGGGCAGGCGAAGCACTGTGCAAAGGAAACAGTCTTCGAAAGGACCGGGCAGTCTACTGCTTCCTTCTTCATTCTAGCTAACTGTTTACCGCCAACCACGCCCTTTAGATCCTGAACGTATTGCTTCGGCGTCGGCGTGCTCTTTTCTGGAACAGTGACTTCCACAACATACTTCGTTTGAGGAAGGTCTTCGCTCATCTGTTTCCAATCGTCCGCTCCCGTCCAGACTGCTAATTATCCCTTTGTTACTGGAGAACACCAACTAGGCACTGTTCTGTTAAGAACGGTGCGTGGGTTCGAAAGAACATCTTTGGAATTCTTTGATGGTTCGAAACGATGCTACGCCTAACGTTTATATGAAATATCGGTCGGCGAACAGTTCGAGAAAACAGTTGGAAAAGCGGGTCTTTCTTCTTCCCTTGGCTTGGGTTGTTTTCGGGCTTGGTGAGGTCTACGGTCTCCGGTTCTTGCTTGGACCGATAATTAACATAGCTCCCACCATCTCAAACGACAAGCCCATTGGTGGCTCAATTTTTCCAGTACTCTTCTTTAACGTTGCTACGGTGCTGGGTGTCCTAGCCATGAGCCTCTATTCGCTAGGACTATGGAGCATAGACTTGTCACGGCGAAAGGACAAAGCCGATCTGGGGGCGCTTCTTGTGCTGGTAACGGGTGGTCTCTTGCTATGGTATGTGCCTCTCGCCTTCTTCTTCGTTGTTGCTTCGATAGTCTATTTGCTCGCGGTGAACATCGAGTAGTTCCTTTTGCCCGTCGACGTGACGGTACTGATTTGCGCCCATAACGAGGAATCTTACATCCGAAAGTCGCTCGAGGGAATTCTACGACAATCGATTCCACCCACACGAATCATCCTCGTTGCGGACAGATGCACCGACGAGACCGTGGCAGTATCCAAGAACATGCTCCCAAGAAATACAATTGTCATAGAGAAACAAAAATTACTATGGAAAAATAGCTATGCGGAGAATTTAGAAATTGGAAGAAAAAATGCCGTAGGCGCGGTCCTAGCTATTGTTGATGCAGACATACTCGTGCCCCCCCTATTCTTGGAGAAAACCTCTGCTTCTTGCCTGGAGTGGGCGTCTGTATCCGCCCTAGTCCGGACTGATCCGAGCCAGGGATTGATGAACCAACTCGTCTCTTTCTGGGAACGAAGTTATCTGTTTACACCCCTTGGTCAAGAAGCCCCTGGAGGCGCTAGGAGCATCTCGACAAGAGCACTTGCTGACGTTGGAGGGTTTCGCGACGTGATAGCTCCTGATACTGACCTCGACATTAGACTCAAGCAACACGGAGAGAGGGTGAAGATGGACACAAGCCTAGTCGCGCTGCATCTCCGCAAGATGAGTCTTGTGCGGTCAGTATTTTACCAGATCAGGGCAGGTGAAGCCCGTAGACAACTCGGGCTCTCCCCCTTACGAACTCTACTTCACTCAATTGGGCGGCTACGCCCATTCGTTTTCTACGGTTATATCAAGACCGCCCCGGACTCAGACAAGTCGAGCCGATGATCAATCTACCGGAGAGATCAGGGGAACTGCGCCATCTGAGATCCTTTGACACTCCGAACGAAAATTATCCCGATAACCTCACAAGGCCAAACAAGTTAAATGAGAGGATCCCTCCTTGAAGAAGGGCGCGGGAGACTCGAGCTCAAAATCGGCTCTTGTCACTGGAGGCGGGGGATTCATTGGGAAACACTTGGTGCGTGAACTTCTCCACAAGGGGTTTGAAGTCGAGGCCTTGGACAGGATCTCGAGACCGAGAGATTTCCCCAATTCCAGCAGATTGGTGTATCACCGTGCTGATTTGAACACTATTGATTCACGTTGGCGGGGCAAACCTGGCACGAGAATCGTGCATCTCGCGGCCAACACTTCAGTTCAGGAGTCGATCCGGCGACCACTACTAACTGTTCGAGCAAACATAGAAGCCACTTGTCGAATGCTGGATCTCGCGCGGAAAATCGATAGTCAGCGATTCCTATTTGCGTCCACAGCGGCGATCTACGGGGACAATAGATCGAGTTGCCGAGAGACTGATACCCCGGCACCCGCCTCGCCTTACGCCTCCTCCAAGCTCGCGTCAGAGTACTATTGTAAGGTCTATGCGGATTTGTACGGCATCTCTACTGTCATACTCAGGTACTTCAATGTCTATGGCCCCGGACAATCAAACAGCTATGCTGGAGTCATTACTCGCTTTGTGAAGGAAGCACTACGTGGGAAACCTCCAGTAATTTTCGGTGATGGCAGCCAAACCAGAGACTTCGTGTTCGTAGACGACGTAATCAGAGCAACCGTCAATTCGCTGTCCAAAAGCGTTCCCGGCGGGACAATAATGAACATCGGAACTGGAAGGGCAACTAGCATCATGTCTCTTGCACGACATGTTCTCCAAGTTTTCAACCTGAGAAATCTTCGACCCATCCATGCTCCGCCTCGCGTGGGGGAGGTCAAACATAGCCAAGCCAACATCTCAGCAGCCCGAACGAAGATTCGCTTTCGCCCCCAGTATCGGCTTGCTGAAGGATTACCTCCGACGATCGAGTGGTTGAGGACCTCGGCCGGCACATCATGAGTTTTACATGAAATGGAATGTTGCGCAGGGGAACCACCCTCGAATAGTTTCTAAGAGAGAAACCTTACTTATTTAGACGAGCCGAGTGGATGCCCAGCTACTGAACATGAGCTTTTCTGCTCAAGTTGAAACGAAAACCCCTAAGTGAATTGAATGAGAAGTCCTAAGACAGCAGTGATTCTCTCCGGCGGAGAAGGCCTCCGACTGAGACCTATTACGTATGATATTCCGAAGGGACTCGTTAAAGTCGGTGGGAGACCTCTCCTCGAGTGGGTTGTCGAATGGCTCCAGCAAAACAGAGTCACCGACCTGGTCATAGGAGTAGCCTATCTGAAAGAAAAGATAATGCGGTACTTTGGAGGCGGGGGAAAATTTGGAGTAGATATCCGATACAGCGTACACACCGTGAAAGGCGGAACAAGCGAGGGATTTCGGCTTGCCATTTCCCGTTATGTGGATTCCCCGTCGTTTTTTGCCCTCAATGGAGACCAAATAACGAATCTAAGGCTAGACGCAATCTACAACAACCATCGGGAGGATGGGTCCTTGGCATCAATTGCAGTCGTACATCCAAGGTTGCCTTTCGGCCTCGTCGAAATTGATCGCAGAGGATTCTGTAAGGGGTTTGTGGAAAAACCGGTTCTGAGTGACGTTTTCTGTTCGATGGGAATATACGTTTTCGACCGGAAAGTGCTAAAGTACCTGCCCAGAAGGGGAGATGTTGAAAGAACATCTTTTCCAAGGTTGGCGCAAATGAATAAGCTAAAAGCCTTCAAGCACAACGGCTCTTTCATCACCGTAAACTCGTTGAGAGAACTTGAGGAAGCTGATGAAGCTTTGAAGGAACGAAAGTCTAGATGAATGTACTCATAACAGGAATAACTGGATTCATAGGTTCAAGGTTAGCCTCTCGTCTAGTTAGGGATGGCTACAATGTTCACGGTCTGGTCAGGCATTCATCCGAAAGAGAACTTAGCAGGATCAGAGAAGTAATTTCCCAAGTGCATCTCATCGAAGGAGATCTTGGAACCTTTCACTCCATCCTGTCGGCGGTGGATGCCTCAGAGCCCGAGATAATCTTTCATCTGGGAGCTCTGACTCCTGTGAGGCTGTCTTTTGACGATCCGTATCCGTACGTCTCAACTAATTTCGAAGGAACCTTGAATCTCGTTCATGCTATCCTAAGAGAGGCTCCAAACGCACGACTAATCGCTGCCTCCACCGCAGAGGTCTACGGATGGCAAGAAGGTAACAAGCCGATAAGTGAGAATGCGATGTTAAATCCTGCTTCGCCCTACGCAGTTACTAAAGCGGCAGCGGACCAATATATACAAATGGCTAACCGGATCTACCACCTCCGAGGTACGATTCTACGCCCCATCAACAGCTACGGGCGAGTAGGCGAGAAGGGCTTCTTTATCGAGTATCTCGTTTCCGAAATGCTGGCCGGGGACCAATGTTATGTCGGTGCTCCCGATTCCGTGAGAGATTACATGTATGCAGATGACCACGTGAACGCGTATATGTTGACAGCTCGGTCCTCCGGAACTGTTGGACAAGTGTACAACGTATCTCCAGGCAACCCGGTCTCCAATTCAGAACTGGCAAAAATGCTCGCCAAAATGACCGAATTCAAGGGGAGAATTACATTTGGGTCGTATCCGCCAGGCTATCCACAAAGGCCTACGATGCAGGATCCACGATACTTGGTGTTGGACAACTCGAAGATCACCAAGGAGCTCGGTTGGAAACCCTCGGTTGGTCTCGAAGAGGGATTGGTCCGAACAATCGAGGCATGGAAAAGCAGCTAGTAGCTATCAGAATACGATGACATTTGTTGAACCTAACTTCTCCCGACAAGTTGGGTGAGACAATGCTTGGTTTGACGAGTCGAGTGAGAGACCTCTTTCCATAGATCGGAGGCAAAGAAAGAGTGTATGACGAGCTACGGCGCACCGACAACTGGCCGCAGTTTTGCTCAACGATCCTAGAATTGACAGGGGCCTGCGTCGAGAAAGGAGGAGAGGTCATTGTCCCATTTCCGGAGCCCCGCATTATCCCTTAACCTCGGATGCGGCGAGGACGACTGGGGAGACATTAGAATCGATGTCGACTTCCGGACCCAGACCGGACTAAAATCTAAACTCAACATTAGAGCCGATGCCCATCATCTTCCTTTCCGAGATCATGCGTTCGCAGATGCGCGCTGCTGGCATGTGCTTGAACACGCCAGGAACCCGAGGACAGTTATGGAGGAGTTGCGCAGGACTTGTAAGAGAGTTTCAGTTCGGTTTCCTGTAGACGAAGGGTACAAGATGCAAATGCTTATTGGCCTGACCAATCTCGAACCGGCTAGGTTCATTCATGCCTACCGAACATTCAGGCGCAGAGCCCATCTGTGGATAATCAGGCCCTTCGGAAACGCAAGGATTTCTGACAGATTCATAGAATATCCAGTGTGGCACGGAAGAAAGGGACCTATAGCTAGGCGACTCTTTCGTCCGAGGAGGTATTACTTCGAATGGGAGGTAATTGATGCCACAGGGAGCACGTCATGAGAGGGAATCTACTGTCGGAAGACGATCGGAAACGATTTTTCGGGAGGGATTAAGATGGGTGTCAGCTTGACCAAGGAGATAATCAACCGACACTCTTCTCTAGGGTTTCCAAGATCTTTGACTCGAATTTGTCCGA
>VBBV01000090.1 GCA_005883695.1 Candidatus Bathyarchaeota archaeon
TCGGAGAAGCCGAATTCCTTTGCTCTCCTGATAATGTTAGGATTGGTTCTCTCTTTTACTATCCGTTTTTCCATGTCAACGATGTTCTTGATCTTGTCCAGAAACCACCGGTCGATACCGCTCAGCCTCGATATCTCGTCCATGCTCATCCCGGATTTCAGAGCTTTCGTCACATAGAAGATTCTCTCGTCGGTGGGCTCTCTGAGCTCTCTTCGTATCCTCTCGATACTTCGTCCTGCGATTCCGTTATCAGTCAGCTCCCTTCCGATGTCGAGCATTCTGATCGCTTTTTGCAATGCTTCTTCGAAGCATCTTCCGATCGCCATGACTTCGCCAACGGATTTCATCTGGGTCCCGATTCCCTTGCTGACTTTGCGGAACTTCTGGAAGTCCCACCGAGGAGCCTTTACTACAACGTAATCCAATGCGGGTTCGAAACACGCCGAAGTCACCCCAGTTATCTTGTTCGAGAGTTCCGGGAGAGCGTAGCCAAGGGATAGTTTTGCCGCGATGTATGCTATGGGATAACCTGTAGCCTTTGACGCTAGCGCGGAACTTCTAGAGAGTCTCGAATTAACCTCTATCACCCTGAAATCTTCACTCTTCGGGTCCAGAGCAAACTGGATGTTGCATTCTCCGACTATGCCGAGAGTCCGTATGACTTTCTGTGCTGTTTCTCTTAGGAGGTTGTACTCACGGTTCGTGAGTGTCTGGGAGGGAGCAACAACGATGCTGTCGCCCGTATGGATCCCCATCGGATCCATGTTTTCCATGTTGCAGATTATGATGCAGTTGTCATCGCGATCCCGCATGACTTCGTATTCGACCTCCTTCCACTTCTCGAGGTACTCCTCGATCAGGACCTGTTTGATCCTACTGTAAGCGAGTCCTCGGAGGGCAATCTCTCCGAGCGTGCGTTCATCGAACGCCACCCCTGACCCCTGACCCCCTAGCGTGTAGGCGACCCTGACCATGACAGGGAAGCCTATTTCACGGGCCGCCTCAAGGGCCGTTTCCAAATCGACTGCCTTCCGACTTTTCGGAACAGGGACACCATGTTCGATCATGGTTTTCTTGAACAGTTCCCGATCGTCAGCGATCTCGATGCTCTCGATTCCGGTGCCAAGAACCTTCACGTTGTATTTCGAGAGAATACCGCGTTCTGCGAGTTCGACGCCGCAGTTGAGGGCGGTCTGTCCCCCAAAGCCTAGAAGAATACCGTCGGGTTGTTCTTTGGCGATAATTTCCTCGAGAAAGTCCGTCCTTATTGGAACCGAATACACTTTGTCAGCGAACTTCTCATCAGTGTGAATGGTCGCAATATTTGGATTCACAACGATTGTTCTGATTTCCTCTTCTCTAAGGGCCTTGATCGCTTGAGATGTTGAGTAGTCAAACTCGCCAGCTTCTCCAATTTTGATAGCGCCACTTCCTACAATGACAACTGACTTGATGCCATCTATCTTCAAGCCTTCAAGGCCTCCTCGAAGAACCTGTCAAAGAGGAATCGGGTATCGTATGGACCCGGTGAACTTTCTGGGTGCCACTGAACACCTAAGATTGGTTTCTTCCTGTGTCTAATGCCCTCAACGGTCTTATCGTTGATGTTAACGAAGCTCGCCAAGAAGTCGGTATTCTCCAGCGAGTTTCGGTCGATCGTGTAGCCATGGTTCTGAGTTGTGATGAAACACCTACCTGTTTCAAGGTCCATACAAGGATGGTTGACGGCTCTATGGCCGAACTTCAGCTTGTAGGTTTCCGCTCCAGCTGCCAGCCCAAGGATCTGAGCGCCTAAGCATATTCCCATTATCGGAATCTCGGTCTCCATCAGACGCCTGGTGGTCTCTATGGTAGTGAGGTCGATTTTGGGGTCTCCAGGTCCATTGCTGATAACTACGCCCTGGGGATTCATTTCGAGGATCTTGTCTGCAGGAAAATCGTACGGGACGCGGACAACCCTTGCGCCCTTGGCGAGAAGACTGCGCAGTATTCCATACTTTACGCCGCAGTCCACGATTACGATAGTCGATTTTTCCTTCCCATCATAGTAGATGGGCTCTTTTGGGCTGACTTTCTGAACAAGATCCTGTTTGTTCGGGTCTTGAAGTCCGGAGACTCGGAGTGCTGCGGCATCCAGGTTGACTGGCGAACTGGAGACTTTCAAGACCCCCAGCATCGTTCCCTTGTTTCGCAGCCGCTGCGCCAGGACCCGAGTATCAACACCAAAGATCCCCGGCACTCCCTGTTCGGTCAGCCATTCATCAAGCGTTTTCTGGTTCGACCAGTGGCTAGGTCGAGAGAGAGAATGGACACCCCGAATAGAGCGAGGCGGCACACCATATGACCCGAGTATCGGGTAGGTCATTACTACAATCTGTTCTTGGTAAGATGGGTCGCTGAGCAGTTCTGGGTATCCCATCATGGAAGTGTTGAAGACAACTTCTCCAGAAATTTCGGTCTCGGCACCAAAACCCATCCCTTGAATGACGGAACCGTCCTCGAGGACCAGTACGCCTTTCTTACCTGGTTCCGCCAGCTCCATGTGGTGTTATGGACCCAGAGGAGGGTGGTTACACGTGGCCCTTTTCAAAGTTTTACTTTGAGTTTTTCCTCTACTATTCGGAGCTAGTCACGGTCTCAGTACGGGCGACCCCTTCAAAGTACGCGAGATGGGTCAGTAACTGACCGGTCGAGCTCTACAAGACTCGTACGGCGTTTTTGCAATCGGGGCAGTACTGGTATAGGGCTATGAGGTCTTTGTATTCTTGCTCTTCGCCCAAGCTGTGTGAGGTATACACCAGCACGTTCACCAGCGGTTTTGAACAGGCGTAGTGTCGGCCATCCTCAGAGGTGGACACTTCAATTCGTGCATTCGCAATCTTAGCGTTTTTCAGTTCCGCGAGCAGGTGTTCCACGCTGCTGGCTGTAAACTCTTGGAAGGGCATGTGTGGGATGCCCCCAGCGATCTTACTCTTCACCCTAGAAGGATGCGCCATCTCGCAGACCTGAGCCGATTGTTATCGCTTTCTAAGATACTTGGAGTACGATTGCCTCGCTTAAGTGCCAAGTATCGTGCCAAGGCGAGTAGAAGTGTCAGAAGGCTTAACACGTTCATTTCGTCGAGCGATTCGAATTATCACATCCGTCGAGCAGTGGCTTAGTCCTAGCTTAGTATGAACTGAGAGGCTAACTCTCAAGTCGTGTGTTGTGAAAGATTTCAAATATTCTAACGTTGCAGGCCTAGTCAACCGTTATCTAGGATTTCGAAAGAACCGGTTCGGATAGCAAGGTCGGTCAACATGAGGAGGTGATAGACTACGATTTTCATCAGTCTAGCAAAATGGAAGCAGAAACCTACCCCAGAAACGATACGGGAAGCGGACAAACTCTGGGATCAGTTGAGAAAAGAAGGCGGCAAAGTGATCAGCGCTTACTGGACAATTGGCAGATACGACGCCATAGTCACTCTAGAAGCGCCCAGTGAAAGAGCCGCCCTGAAAGCTTTGATGCGTTGGGGAGACTATCTCAACACCGAGACATTGGTCGCGGTTCCTAGAGAAGAGGCCGTAAAACTCCTGGGATGACTCGATGTTTTTCTTCGAGCATCCAGGCCCCATTTTTTCTTTTGCTCTTTCAGAGGCTCTCAATGAACAGGGCACAGAAGTCTTGACGTCACGGATGACTCCGATGGATCTCGATTCCAAAAAATGGGTTGGTCGATAGAGTGAACTGGTGCATCCTCGCATCAGACCTCTTGATGACGCTGGAATGGTTAGTATTGTTGTGTCGGTGATTGCCAGTCTTGGCTTGTCTGTCGCGTTGAAGAGCCGGTCGATGATGTGTCTTTTTCCTTCCAGGCCTTGACCGCGTCGATCATGCTCATTCCTTGCGTCATCTTCCCTTTCAGGAAGAGGTTGTATTCGCTGGGTTTGCGTTTCTCTTTCTTGACAGATTTCTTGCCAAGCTGTGCGATTGTGGTCTCTTGCTGGGCTATGGTACTTTGTTGTTTCTTGAGCATCTCGGAGTGCGATTTTATCGCACTCTTGAAGTCCTTGATCAGAGAGTTGTGGTTCTTCTCCAGCGATGTCAGTCTAGTCTTCAGCTTGTTTATGTCCGCGAGGATGGACTTTGGTATTCCCGCTGTTTTCGGCATAGCTATTTGCTGATTCGATGAGAAGAAAAGCATTCCGCATGGTTCAGAAACGTCTGTTTATCGCATGAAAAACAGCGTTTACGGCCCGGCCAGCTGAAAGATCCGACGAGATCCTAGAGTTTGCGACTGCTCTCAGACTCCCATAATGCTAGGGAAAGATACTGGTAGATTCCGGCAAACCGGCAAGATTTAGAGGGTTTCAGCATCCGGTACTGGTGAATGTCTGAGTGGAACTGTCGGAAGCTGTCTGAGTTGCGCTGTAGAGACCCGCCGCAACGGTCGCGCCGAGGGTCAGAACAAGCCTCGACGAGAGATGAAGCATGGTTGGGTTGAGAGTCGGGTCGGTAAATGTCAGGTTGAAGGGTACGCTTCCACCGGGCCCAAAGGAGGCGTGATTGAAGGGTGCGAATCCACCATACCCAGAGGAGGCGTCACGGGTGATGACTCGATCGTCAACAGACAGGGTGAAAATCATATTGCTGAGGCTGGTCTGGATGGACGACGCGCTCCAGATCACGCCTCGGACATTGTAGCTCGGCGTCTTCAAGGAAGATGACTGGGTAGTGCAGTATCTTGAAACGTTGAACGTTTTTACCGTAAGCCCTCGAATGGACGTGTCGCTCATAACTCCATACGCTGCCGCGGCGGAGTATCCTAGAATCAGGACGATGGCAAGGATAAATTTCCAACCTCCCAGAGAGCGCCGCTTACGCGGCTTTTCTGCATTGTCAGCCATGGAGTAGTGAAATACGCTATCTCTTTATGAAACTTGCACACGCGGTTTTGAAGTCTCGTCGATCGGTTCGATGGTTGAAGTTCCCAGTTCCCGTCCCTAATGGGGTGATGGGTCTTCCTCGGGCTGCGCCTTGTCCTCGGAGGACTCTTCAACGAATCCTTTCAGGCGTGTAACCAGGCTCGTGAACTCCATTGGGAAGATGAATTTCGTTGCAGGGCTAGCCCCCAGCGCTTTGAGCATGTCTAGGTATTGGAGGGCCATCGTTTTCGCGTCTATGTTCTTGGCGGCTCCGAAAATGAGACCCAGTGCTTGCGCATATCCGTCTGCTACGAGGATCTGGGACTGCTTGTTGCCCTCGGCTACCAGGATCGCGGACTGTCTTTGCCCTTCCGCTTGAAGGATGGCCGCGTTCTTCGCTCCTTCGGCTTTGAGAACGGAGGACTCACGGATACCATCGGATTCTGTGACCAGTGCTCGCCTGCTTCTCTCGGCCGTCATTTGTTTGACCATTGCGTCTTGAACGTCTTTGGGAGGTCTGATCTCCCGTATCTCGACGTTGGTGACTTTGATTCCCCATCGCTCCGTCACTTCGTCCAGTCTTGTCCGGAGAATTGTGTTGATCTGCTCCCTCTTCGACAAGAGCTCATCGAGAGGTATGTCACCAACAACAGCCCTCAGGGTTGTGGTAGCGAGTCCGACCGAGGCGCCGGTAAAATTCTGCACCTGGACAATGCTCGCCGAAGCATCAACCACCTTGTAGTAGATGAGAAAGTCAATGTCCACGGGTGCGTTGTCCTTCGTGATCGCGGTCTGGTGAGGGACTTCTAGGTACCTTTCCCTCAGGTCGACTTTGACGAGCCTGTTGATGACCGGGAAGATGAGGATAATTCCCGGCCCCTTTGAACCCTTCAGTCGACCGAACTGGAACTGGACGACACGCTCGTATTCCCGTATGATCTTGAGGGAAGCGGCGACAATTGCTAGGGCTATAATTACTGCTAAGAGGATAATGGCGAGGTCGACGTAGAAGGTAATATCGCTGGCTTGAAGGATGATTGAGCTGAAGAGCATCGCTAGTTCTCCGCTTTTTCTACTATCAATCTGAGCCCTTGGACGTCTTTCACTCTCACAATCGTGCCTTTAGGCATGTCTGTTGAGCCGGTGACGGTGAAGTCTTCAGCGCCGATGTTTGCCGTGGCGACCTCACCAGCTTTCAAATCACTAGTTAGGCGACCCTGCTTTCCTATTATAGCCTTGGGATTTTGCGCCGGAGGCTGATTCATCAATGTCTCGCGGACCCTGTAGAGGTAGATGCTTCCCAGAACCCCGCCTACCCCGAGTATTCCGAGGATCGTGTATGTGACCAGTCCTGCTTGGATGAATGTGCCTGATCCGGACGGAGCTGACGCGGGTGCAGGTGCCGATGAGGGTAGGCTGAAGATCAGGAGGAAGCCTACGATGAATATTATGACCCCGGCGATTGCGCTGACGCCGTGATGCGTTTTCAGTTCCAGGAATATGAAGACTGCTCCTATCAACATGAGAATGATCGAGACTAATGGCGCACCGAATACCCCTAGGCCTAAGAGTGCAAGGGCTATGGCCGCGGCTCCTACTACTGTAACGATTAAGGTTGGATGATACATATCGGCGATTATCGCGAAGGTCCCTGCAAGGAACAGGATGCTGTCGAGGTTGGGGTCGCTGATAATTGACAGGAATGTTGACCCTATTCCGGGAGTGTGGATCGGGGCCCCGGCTGCGCCCATCGCGGTGAGGGCGTCTTGGGTGGTCGAGACATTCAATACGACATCA
>VBBV01000031.1 GCA_005883695.1 Candidatus Bathyarchaeota archaeon
CAAGCTCCACTGGATGGATCATATGTTTCAGTGACATTGTTCTCGGCTCCGCCGAAATCGCCGCCGACAACAAACACCTTGCCACTGTTGAGCAGGACGATTTGTTGGTCGAACCGGGGCTGACTCATATTGCCGGTCATCGTCCAAGTGTTTGTAACGGGATCGTAGAGTTCACAGCTTGTAAGAACTCCCCTGTTTCCAAGCCCGCCTGTAACGAGAACCTTTCCGTTGTTGAGAGTAACGGCCAGCGCTCCAGCCCGTCCCACGTGCATGGGTGCTATCATTGTCCACTTGTTGGTATTCGGGTTGTAGAGTTCGGCCGATGAAAGTGAGGAGTTGGCAACAGCACCGGCGAATGCTCCGGCGACGAGCAGACTGCCATTAGGAAGCGTCGCAAAAGCGGAGAAAGATCTAGCCACATTCATAGGAGCTGCCGGTGTCCACGCATTGTGGCTTAGGGATGCCGTGTTCTGAGGCTGGACTAAGATGCTCGCAAGTGAGTAGCCAAAGAGAGCGCACAGGAGACCGATTCCGAGCAGAATCGCACCAAATTTGCGGTAGGAGATACTGAGACTTCTGGCGGATATAGAGGGAACGGACAAATTTTATTCGACCTTAGTGGACTCGCTAATGAGAACCACCAGTATTTACAGAAGACGTGTTTTTTGCATCAATCTGAAGTGAAGTGTAGCCAAGAAACCCGGTTGTCTATAGTGAAAAATCGCCTATCTCTGAATCAAGACACGAGAAATTCAAGAAATCACGAGAGACCGGGTCGTCCGTAGCTCATCACGAATTTTTTGAGCCAGCAATATCAGATCTAGCTTCAATAGCCACGAAAGACCTCATAGTTCATGTCTTCCTCTGACACATCCATACGATGAAGTAGGTCAAAGCAAGCTGAGACCATTCCGGGGGTGCCGCAAAGATAGTAGTTGGGTCTTTCGAGTCCCTCGCTTGCTTTGAGAAGATATTCTCTGTCGATTCTTCCCCTTAATCCCTCCCAATCCTTTGAAACGTTCTCGCCTGTTAGGGTGTGAAACACAGTGAATTTTGGATTGTGCTGCGCGAGTTCCTCCAGCTCAGGTCTGTAGGCGATTTCGTCTGGTGCGCGGTTGCTGTACAGCAAACGCATTGGGATCTGTAACTTTCTGTCTGCCGCATACTCTGCCATTCCTTTCAGGGGAGTAATTCCGATTCCTCCTGCGACGAGTACAGCTGGGCGTTTTTGATCCAGGATGAAATCTCCGTATGGCCCCTGCACCGTTACGTTGTCTCCAGGTTTGAGTGAGGCAAATGCCTTCTTGTAGAAAGAGTCGGACAGCCTTACGGCGTATTCGAGATTCGGCCGGGTGGGCGAAGTCGCAATCGACATCGGCCGGGTGTCCATCATTCCTTCCTCAGTTAGCAGTGAAAGAAACGTGAATTGGACGGGAAGGAATTTGAAAGTGTCAGGTTTTTTCAGAAGTATCTTGTGAATCGAAGGGGTGATCTGGCGCGACTCGACCACTTTCATTTCAAAGACTTCGCTCCCCATCCAGGATCCCTTGCCTATTCGCCGCGATAGGTTAGGACGGGCTCAATGCAGCATGTCTTACGGGCTGCGACTTGAATGACTGTTTCCAAGGAACTTCGAGGTTTCTCCATGATCGTCCCGAATCTTGAGAGATGAAGACCCCTCTGTTATTGCAAGCGTAGAATTCCCCGGGGGAGTCCTCGCTAGGAATAAGGAAGCTGGCTGTGGTCCCCTGCGGATCTGGCAGTCCATCTGTAATCTCCACCCAACTCTCCTCTCCTTTCGATTTTCGATAAATGTGCGATTCCGCATTGGCCGAATTGTAGGCGTTCCATGGAGCGGGTGAACAGGAGACCAGCACAGTGTCAGGGTCATTGGGATGAACTGCGACGCCGTACATGTAGCGTTGAGCCAACCCGCGCATTTTCCTCCGCCAGGTCTCCCCGTAATCGCTACTCTCGAAATACCCATCACCTGCTGAGGAGTAAAGTTTGCCGGGTCCACTGCGACTCGCTGCCAAATTGTGCGTGTCGAACGGTCCTCCCTCTACTCTGTCTTTCCAGTGGGCACCGCCGTCGAAGCTGCGGACTAGAGCCCCGGCCTCTATTGCCGCGTAGACCATCTCCTCCTTCACCGGATCGCACAAAATCGTCCGGACGTGACTCGTGTCTGGTCTAGGAGGAAAGCTCCAACTGTTCGACGATGGCAGATGCTCAAGCTCAGACATGTGATTCCAGGTTTCGCCACCGTCGTTTGACCTGTAGATCTTGCTGGGCTCAGTTCCGACATAGATGCTCTTGGGACTCGCTCCGAGAGAGGTGATACCTGCTGAGGGTGTCGGCGCGAAATTCTTGTTATTCTTCCAGTTCTCTCCGAGATCGTCTGAGACCCAGAGGCCCTTCCCAAACGTTCCACAGTACATTCTGGTAGGTCTAGATGGGTCTAGTGCAACAACTTGGGGGTCTTTGCCTTGCAGCTCCTCTGCGACATGCCACTTTCCAGCGGAGTGTTCGAAAATAGCCAGAGCGTCGCCAATCACTACAAAAATTTTCGATATCTCTTTTCTCAACTTGTCAGGACCCCGGCGATGTAACCAGAGGCCTTGATCCTTTCGGGGCCTTCAGGACCGCAAAGTTCGTTATTCTCGGAGCGACGCACCTTTGCAGCTTCATTCCTGCGGTGCGAAAAAAAGGTGGGAGAGCAGGTCGTATTCATGGGTGCACATACGAGCCGTGTCCGAGATCGAGACGGATCGACTGCATCACCTGGAAAGTGGTGCTCTCGGTGAAGACGTCTGCGGCGGCGAGCTTGCCGGTGTACTTTTCGATCACAGGCTTCGCTGCGGTCCGCGCTATCTCGTCTAAGAGACCTTTGAGTCCCGCCCATGAGTTTTGGCCGTACTTTACGAAGTAGGGTGTCGCATCGACGCTGAGGATCGCCTTCCGGGAGCTCTCAACTATGTCGGCCATGTACTGTTGATGAAGCGTTATGTCGTCTCGCGTGCCAATTCGGCCATTGTGACCGCCGATGTAGTGCTTCCACGAGTATGTCAGCGCTTTCGCAGGCGCGTCAAGGTAGCCAGGGATGTCTTCGGTTAGGTTGGAGAGGTAGATTGGCGCCCAGCCCGGATTCACGATATCGATGAGCATCAGCGTGTTGTGATCGGGCAGGTGGATGAAGGTGTTGTCTGGGGTGTGGTTGGCGCCGTCCCATGCAAGGTCGATACGTTCGCCCCCGATCTTGAGCGTACGTTTGTCCTGAAACGTTTCCTCGTTCGGAGGCCGCGCAGGATCATTATCGCGTAGTAACAGCCGCCGCGTTTCTTCATTGCCGATGCGTGTCACGCTCTTGTCGAAGAGGGACGAAGCCCCTGCGTGGTCCGCGTGGTGGTGCGAGTAGATGAGGTAGCTGACCTTATTGCTCACGTGGTTCGCCGCTGCGATTTCGTCGACGGCCCGCTGGATGTTGTGGCCGATCGTGGGCGGTGCGTCGAAAAGGACGACTCCGTCTGATGTTGTCAGGAACGCTGACTGGTATATGCCGTCTGTGATGTAGTAGAGGTTCCGTTCGACGCGGCCGACGTAGTAGCCGTACTTGTTGAGTGTGGGGCCCATCGCCGATTGCGGGATGGGTGCGTAGTCGGGCAATCTGATAGTTTCAGTTGTGCTCATTGTCTTCTTCCGCTCCTTCTATGATTCCTCGAAGTGAACTTGCGCTGAGTAGAATGTTGTTTTGCCATCTGGACTACTAGAATTGCTCTGCACACCATGCATACCTATCAGGCCGCCGGTTCCGTCGCCAAGAGAGGCATGGCCTACCACCTCCCCGTTAGCTTGGAAGGTCGCTGAAAAGGCCTCGACATAGGTTCCTGTTCTGCCAAGAAGCGTGGCTCTGCCCTGACACTTCCCGTGGATATTCCCCGAGCCATCCGCGTGGATTATTACTGTGGTGGGTATGATGTCTACGCAGGTTCCGACTATGCCGCCTGTTAGTATATCGGTCCGGTTTACCTGTATGATTGTGTTGCCGCTGTTTTCGACGCGTGTGTTTAGAATCTGAAGAGAACCCTGAGATAATCTGCCATTCACGGTCGTAGATGTTGATGCGTTCGCCAATGGAATCGCAGTAAAGAGTAGAGATGCCGCTATGAGGAGTGTAGCTGATGAGAATGCTAGAGGCATTATTCTTGTTCTCGTTTTGCTCATAGCCGTCCATAGAGAGTCACGAGTATTTAGTGAGGACGTGTTTCTTGCATCAATCTGCAGTTAAGTGTAATCAGGAAAGGATGAAACAGAGACAGTGAGGTATTGCTGTTGACTGCAAAAAATACCGGCCAGTGATATAGTACGAACTCCACCGAGTTGTGGCGGAAAGAAGACAATGGAGGAGAAGGTGGCAAGCGGTACTATTCGCTTTGGGAACGGAAATCAATTTCGGGAGGAGTGGCGTCGCATGGAAGAAGCAAGGGCCGCAATTGCCAAGCTGGATGGAGTGTTAAAGGTCGAAACCAATCATGTGACGCACATGTTTTACGTCGAGTACGATCCAGAAAAGATCAGTTTCGAAAGTATACGTAGAGAAGTAAAGTCATATGCAAAATGAGGTATTACCGAGAAGCCGGTTACTCAAAAGAGAATTAATTCGGCAAATCGAGCATGACCGATTCATCGCTTACGAGGTGATTGATTGGGCCTGATCCTAATGGTTCCAGGACTGTTTTCATGAAGATAGCAGTGAATAGTGAATAGTTGCGACCGAGGGGGTGAATGATCGTAAAGGTTCTCTTCCCCTTGTGGTCGACTACGTCGCTGTACTCAAACCTGGCATGGTTTGCAACCTTCTTCATCGTTTGAATCACTCCTTCGCGAGAAAATGAGCCGGACATCTCAAGAACTTGCTGCTTGGTTAGGACGTTATTTGCCCATGCCTTCGCAACGGTCATGATCTTCTCTTCCGGGACGGCATCAAGAATCAGTCTGAGTAGAGGGCTAGGTAGGTCGAGTGGTTGAACCTTACTGGCATACCGATCGAATTCGGCATAATTTAGGAAAAGCTGGTTTACGAAGGTGTTCAGACTGATTTTTCCTTTGGCTGCGCCTTCTTCTAGCGCTTTGTACGCCTTTTCGCTTATCCTAAAGGATCGGTTTACAGTTTTGTCCGGTTTGACTACCCTAGACTCGAGTAGGGACATTCTGTGATTGAAAACATTCCACTAGCTCATATTCCTTATACCACGCTCAGAGATGGAGTTCTGAGCTTGACAATCTAGGAGTCAGTCCTGGTAAGAGCCCCCGCCGGTTGAACATCAGAAGCTGTAATCACCTGACTGGACTGACTGAACCGCCTCGGACATACCATGATCCTCCTCAACGAGTGGGGAGCCCAGTCGTGAGCAGCAGCTTGTGGTGAACTTTTCCTTCCTCAAGGAGCCGATGGGCTTCCGCTGCCGCTGAGAGTAGCAAGGACTGGTGCGATCGCAGGCGTAGTTGACCGGAGGTTAGAAGCTTCATGCCAATCTCCACAGCGTCAGGGGCCCGGTCGGGTGTCCCGACCGAGAACCGGACGCCAAGCTGAGCTGCGTGCTCGTCAGCAAGCGTGATCACACGATCGGTACCGCCAGTGAGCGTGATCGCGTCTTGAAGTCCACCTTTGCCCGCTGCATCGAAGGTCGCATCGACTCGATTGGTTATTCTGCGCACGTTGGAGAGCAGGTTACTACCGTAAGGGACTGGTGTGGCCCCGAGCTCTCGGATGAGTTCTTCGTCTTGCGTTCCAATAGCTCCGATTACTTTGAGCCCCTGTCGAACCGCAAGCTGCGTAGCAATGATTCCTACCGATCCACCCGCGCCCAAAATCAGGAGAGTCTCGCCCTTTGCTGCCTTGAGCTGGCGTAGCACTCCGACAGCAGCCTCAACCGACGTAGGCAGCGCGCCGGCGTCGTTCCAGCTCACCTGAGGTGGCTTGGGAGTCCAGCTAGCGGCGAGGACGTACTCGCCGTATCCGCCGAGTGATGGCAGCAAAGCAACAACGTCATCTCCAACCACGTCGTTGCTGACTTTACTACCGATGGCGTCAACAGTCCCAGCAGTCTCGAACCCGAGGATCGCGGGCTGGGTGAGAGGGAAGACCGCCTTGAGGTCGCCTCGCCGGATTTTCAAGTCCGACGGGCTTACGCCTGACACACGGACTTTGATACGGATCTGTCTCTCAGACGGCTCCGGCGTGGGAACTTGCGTCCATTCGAGAACGCTTGGAGGGCCGTAGGTCGTGAGAACAGCAGCTTGCACTAATTATTCACCAATCCTATTCGCCATGCTCAAGTAGCCCGTCTCTGAACTTGATGCTGGCATGGCTTCCATTGCAGAACGGCTTGTTGATTGAGACACCACAGCGGCAGAGTGTCACTCTGTTCCTGTTCTCGTACGGTGTGCCGTCGGCCGATTCTATAGGTATGCCGCCTTGGACCCAGAGTGGTCCGCTGACTCCAAGTGCTGGATCCTCAACCACTCCAATCGCTGGGTCTAGATGGTTCTCGACAACGTTGCCTGTCTTCTTGTCGTGGACGACTAGTCGGCCGCCTGGGCAATGGTTTGCCTCTCTAATGACCAGCTTCTTGGCATCGGGACTGTCTGTTTGTCCTGTTAGTCCCCAGATTCTTCCTCCAGCGTCGCAGAATCGTGCGAAGGCGCAGAGGTCTTCTGCGTCGCTAAGCCTCAGCGTAGGTCCGTCAAACACTTCTGCCTGCCTTACGTAGGGTCGCCTTGTCGCTGTTTCTTTTCCGTCGAACTTGACTCTCAGGTGACTGTTGTCGCAGAACGGCTTGTTCCTAGACTGGCCACATCGACAGAGATTGTACTCCTTTCCGGCTTGGAACGTTTCTCCATCTTTCCATTCCCACGAGAAGCCGTCGCTGTTGGGAGTTATGACTTGGACTCTTAGTGGAATGTTTCCTGAGACGAGATACGGCCCGTCTTTTGAGACAATTATTTTCATACTGCTTGATGGCTTTGACATGAGAATCTTCGAGCTCTTCAAATTGCTCCTTGTCTAGGACGCCACCATGATCGCGGTTCCTCTCATCCAAGAGTGGGTGACGCAGGTGTACCTGTAGGTTCCCGGGGCAGTGAATGTGTAGGTGAATTTAGCTCCGGGGTTCATGTTTTCCCAGGCGTGAGGGGATCTTCGGGTCTTGATTGGCACGGTTAGCATTCTCCTATTGCGCGGCTACCTCGTTGGGCTTCCAGTTCCCGGACGCCCACGCCGGTTTCACGTCTTTGAGGCGTAGAGCTATCAGGAATCCCAAGACTGCGATGAGAGATGCTGTTATGACTGCTACTTGAAATCCTGCAACTATCCCGGCCGCCGAAGGAGTGCCTGCTGAAGGCGGATCGAAGGCTCCCGCCACGGTGAGAAGTATTGCGAGTCCGATCGGGAATCCCATTCTTGAAGAAGTATTGACTACACCCGACGCCAATCCCTCTTCGCCCGGCTTTGTCCCCGCAACCGCGGCTATGTTGATCGCTGGGAAACCGATGCTCGCCCCGAGAGCCCAGATAAGCAGTCCGGGCATCAGGATGAAGGGGTTGCCGTTGGGCGACATCGGGGTCAGGAGGAGGGTTCCTATCGCGACAAGGCAGCTTGATACTAGGAGGATCTTCTTGGCGCCGAACTTGTTGACAAGACGAGATGCGACAAATCCTCCGACTACGAAAAAGATCAGCGCGGGCGGCAGAGTCAAGAGACCAGAGTCGAGGGCAGAGTAGCCGAGAATATTCTGGAAGTACACGGGGATGATGAAACCCACCCCGCCAACGACCGAGGTGAGGACCAATGCCAAGATGTTTGCTGTGAGCACTGATCCTCGTCGGATGAAAGAAAGCGGCACCAAAGGAGACACGGACCGAGACTCGATCAATAGAAAGAGACCCAAAACCAAGACTGATGCGATGAGTGGGATGTAGGTCAAGACGGATGTGAAGCCTAGGCCAGCTGCATTGGTCAGCCCGAAGACCAGAAGCATTGTCCCTGAAGTCACCGTTAAGGCGCCCGGAATGTCCAAGTGCTGGTTCCGTAGCCAGCCGCCCCCAACCGGAAAGTATCTCTGACAGAGTATCGTGGCAACGATTCCTATCGGGACGTTGATGAACATGACCCATCTCCATCCTAGGAACGTTGTCAAGACTCCACCGACGACAGCGCCTGCCGCAAATCCCCCGGCAAGCACGGCAACGATGTATCCGAGCGCTTTGTTACGTTCAGGACCTTCGGGAAATATTCTGATGAAAATGGCGAAGGCGGTTACTGTTGTCATTGCCGCCCCGATCCCTTGGACGCATCTCGAGATGACCAGGGAGAGGAGGGAGGGGGCGATTCCGCCGGTGAACGATGCGATGGTGAATATCACCAGTCCGGAGACGAAAATCTTCTTCTGCCCGTAAATGTCGCCTGCTCGTCCCATTAACAACAGGAAGCCTGCGAGGGTAATCGCGTATGCCCCGTAGATCCACTGGCTGTTGGCAATTGAAGCGCCGAACTCGAGTCGGATGGAGGGCAGAGCAACCGTGACTATTGAAGCGTCGATAATGTCCATGAAATACGCGATGATCACTAGGAAGAAGATCAACCGTACATGTTGTACTGAGCTAGGACTGTTCGAGAGCTGGCTCATTTCTTGTGCTACCGCTTCTGGGCATGGAGTAGGCTGTATTTACACGGTACGTGTTTTTTGCAGTGATCCGCATTCGATTCGCCTCAATGGAGGAACGGTCGGTTTCTGACCACCCTTCACATTAACCGTGGACAAGACTATTGGAAGATTGAATGCCTTCCCTAGTTTGGCAACACGCACGACGTTGTCTACCAGAAGCTAGAGATCCATAGACGAGACAGCGGAGATCTGAGATGGCTGATAATCGATGAAGATCATCGCTGCATTCTTTGATGTCAGAAGATGGTCGTTTACCTGGTCTCTTATGGGAGACTGGTCATTTAGAGCGTCCTTAGTTCACGAATCGGGGGCAGTACGCTAACTTTAGTTTCCGCTCTTCATCCAGGGTGGAGTGTAGGCTCCGATATCTGCGAGAATCTTGACTCCATCTTCGCTGGCCCAGTCATCCATGATCTTGCCGTTCTTTATCTTGTACATGTCGATCGCGTCCCAGCGGACTCGGCGGTTGGTTGCGGGGAAACCCAAGAGATTTCCCTTGTGGGTGCCCTCGACCACCAAGCGAACTACGACAGTGTCATCTTTGACAATGATGTCCTGTTCCGTCGCTCTTATGTCAGGCAAACCGCCCACAACCGCTGTAAGGAGTCCTGCAATATTTTGCGCTCCTTCAACGGTACCGAAATTGCCTCCGTGCCATTTTCCTTTCGGATCGAAGAATTCCACAGCCCGGTCTGGGCGATGATCAACGAATACAGTTCGCGTGAAACTCCGGACAAGTTCCTTGTTGGCCTCTTCAATCTTGGATTGACTTTGTAATGTCGACATAACCGTACAAGGCTAGAGACAAACTAATAACTTGGCGCTGGCTGACGTGTGAGTGAGTGGCTCGTATGTCACTTGCTAGAAGAAGACCACGGAAGACGGTAAGCGAGAGAGCGGCGGCGAATCGCCTTTCGAGAAACCACACTGCTTGTCCTGCGATTGAATCAATAACGAAGGTGGGAAATGAATTGCGGCTGGCAGTAGTTAGCTCATTGATCCAAGGGCCCTTGAGATTCACTGGAATACTCGATGTCGCTAAGGGCCTCGATCCAAAGAGTCTCTCGCGCGTCCTGAAGTATCTCGCGTCGGAAGAGATTGTTCGTAGAGACGTTTTGAGTACACAGCCTGTTGCCGTGCAATATTCTCTCACAGAGAAAGGTAGGCAACTGGAGCCGGTCGTGGAAGCGCTTAGAGTATGGGGAGAGAGATGGATAACGCCGCCCCAAGAGATCGTTGCGAGTAGCCCTGCAAGACTTTCTCACTAGCCAGAGAGTGCTTGTTTCAAAACTCAATGGGAAAAACCATTGCCCATGAAACGAGATGCGCCAAATCCCTAGGGTCGACGTAGTGTACCTCGCTTCAATCTTCTCCTCGTCTTCTCGCTAGCAAATTGTTGCATCTTCCCGCACTGAGGGCAGACATACAAGTCGATCAGAACGGGGTCTCCGTCAAACTTGGCGCATACTGCGATGAGAAATCCCTCCCGTTTTCTTAAAAGCACGGTCTAGTGCTTCATCTTGGAATAGTCCCAGGTTGAGAAGTAGAGTGGAGTGATCTCGACCAGAACCTCTGAGCCTTTCCTAACTGCCTCGATCAAGCCCTTCGCCATGGGCGATTTGAGATCTCCAAGATACTTGGCCACTATTTTCTCTGATACTGGCACAGATTTTCCGACGTCTGTGATGAGTACCGCGGTCCCTTTTCCTTTGACCCCCCTTGTTTGGAGTCGCATCCGTGTCGACCGAGAAGTAGACTGTCCTCTTTCCTCTAATGTTTCGAACCTTTCTAGTATCCTTATCGCTCATGAGGTAGACCTTGCCTTTCACGTATTGGAACCAGACGGGGTGTATCATAGGATCACCCTTCGAATCAACGGTCCCCAGCCTCAACAGAATCTTAGAAGTGGAGAGAAAAGTGTCGACCTCAGATTGTTCCATGCCCGGAGCATTCGTCATCGCCTTATGCACCCTCACCATTAGCAATGACCGACTTGTCAAATCGCCGGATCGGTATTTCTTTCTTACTAGAATCGGTGGACCATTCAGCGCGAAAACCGGTCAGATATTTCGCCTTATGTCCCTACTCCATTGTTACCATTCACGGTTACCAGACCCGTTACCATTCAAGAAATGCGAATTGCACTTGATGATCGCGACACGAGACTCGTAGTTGTGAGGTAATTAACGGGAAGTAACTGTTCACTCGTACCGGCTATTCGAGGGCAGGAATCGCGCAGACTGTTCCCGACACAAGCCCGACAATCGCAGAATAAGGCTTGATTTGGAATCGGGGCAGGCGATTTGAGATCGCGACTTTTTCGCGCTGACCTCTACGCTTAATCCGCGATCTCGAAAACGTCGGACCTATGCATTCTGGGCCCTGAAGTGCGAGTCTCGCCCAGATCAGTTTCAACTGGCGAGACCCCTCGCTGGAAAATCTCAAAAGCAGTTGCTCCTCGCGACACAAAACTCGACATTTCGAAGGGAATTAACAGACTGTAATCCCCTTGTCGTCTTGGTTCTCCTTAAATTGTGTCAACGGTAAGGCGTTGGGCCATGCATCCGTATACGACTGACATGTAATCCCAGAACACGGTTACTGGTATGCCGATCAAGGTAATGACGAGAATTAGCAGGAGCGAGGCACGGACGACAATCTTTTCTGTAAATTGAAGTCACTCTGGTCGACGGACTTATGATGTACTTTGACAGGACTAGCAGAGAGACTTGGTTAGCCTACGACGGTGGAAGCTGTACCTCACCGTTTCGCTACTAGTCGTTCTGGTTGTTGCCCTATCCTTGGCGTACTATGCCTCCACAGCTCCACGCATTGATCGTCTGCCACTCATGACTGAGACAGAGGCATTGAACTCTATCCCTTATCCTCACTATTACAATGCGACCTACAAGTTCTCTAGCGGCACGACTGAATGGCTCGTAGCGCTTCAAGTGAACTTTTTCTCGAACGCAAATCCATTTGTCGCGATGTTCCTCTACAAGATCGGAGGAGACAGCGGAACAAATCTCGCAATTCTAGGACTTGATCTTCAATCCAATGTCAGTGGCTGGCTCAATATAATCCTCTGGAATTCACAACTCGAACAGAATACCACCACAGTCACCGCCGAACTTCATGCAGGAAAACCTGCAACCTTCAGCGTAGACATGGGATTACAAGTACAGGTCTACACCAGTTTTCTATACTTGCCAATACCCCAAGAGAAGATCCGAGTCCCGATAACGACGACCTTTCATTGGCCCGGTCCGTCGTCGTAGGATCAAGCCCTTTCAGCTCCTCCAGCACATAGTTCATCGACGTGTCAGAGATCGTCTTGTTCGTATAGACGTCTGTGTTACAAGGAGCCCCTCTCTGAAAAATCTCAAAAGTACTTGCTCCTCGCGACAGAAAACTCGAGATTTCCCGGTGACTACAGACCGTAATCGCTTCGTCCTCTTTGGTTCTCCTTAAATTGCGTCTATAGTAGGCGTTGGGCTATGCATCCGTATACGACTGACATGTATGAGGGAATGCTTGCCGAGACCATTATGCTGCCGGGCCATAATGGAGAGATAATCAACGCCTACTATGCCCGACCACTCGGTCCCGGACCCTCTCCCGGGGTAGTGCTGATTCATCACATGCCAGGCTGGGACGAGCTGTACCGCGAATTTACTCGAAAGTTCGCCCACCACGGCTACCTAGCCATAAGTCCGAACATCTACTTCCGATTTGGCCATGGCAGCCCCGACGATATGTCGGCAAAGGTTCGTGGATCCGGAGGAGCACCTGATGTGAGCGTAGTCGGAGACATCGACGCCTCTGCCCGCTACCTCAAGTCGTTGCCGCTCAGCAATAGGAAGGTCGGAGTCTTCGGGACCTGTTCGGGTGGTCGTCAAGCCTTCCTTGTCGCGTGCAGGACAAAGTCCTTCGACGCAGCGGTCAATTGTTGGGGCGGAAATGTCGTACAGCCAAAGGAGAAGCTGACGCCAGCACAGCCGGTCGCACCCATCGACTATACGAAGGACCTGTCTTGCCCGCTACTCGGTCTGTTTGGGGAAGAGGACAAGAACCCGACACCCGAGAGCGTCCGCCAGTTGGAGGAGGAGTTGAAGAAGTATGGGAAGAATTACGAGTTTCACATGTACCCAGGCGCAGGGCACGGCTTCTTCTACTATCCCAGCGTGGCCTATCGTCCCGAGGCGGCGGTCGACGGCTGGAAGAAGATGTTCACGTTTTTCGAGAAGCATCTTGAAACATCTGGAAGGGGGAGATAGAAGATGTGCACTGGAATAGTCGAGACTTCGGAAGTTTCAGGTAGCGGCAAGGGTCCGCGCGGATGGTTCAAGCTGGAACAGGTCAATGTCTCATATGATCATCCCACTGACGCGCAGCTGGATCATGCTTTGAACATCGATTTCGTCAGCGAGAAAGAAGGTCCTAGTGCTCGTGTTGCGGTCGAGCTCAGCCCAGAGTCCGCAAGGAAACTCGTAGATATCATTCTAACTACGTTATCGCGTAGAGATCTGGGCACATCCCAACGTGAAGGCATCTGAATCTACTTGTTCGGCTGGTTATCGCTTCCAGAGGCCGCGGGGAAGATCTGGCATGAGGCTGTTCGGATTCCTGCCCAACGCGCCGACGGGATGATATTCCGCTGGTTCTAGTCTAGCGTAGTATATTGCCAGGGCGAACGCCCAGAGCCGATCATCATGGGTCCCGGGCGGGTGCGAGAACTTTAGCCGGCCCGTCTCTAGTAGTTCGAATCGTTCTACGTTCAGCTCGTTCATGAACTCCCTATCGTAGGGTATGTGGACGAGTCCGTCCTCCATGCAGTGCTTCAGGAAGGTCATTACATCCTGTTTCTTCGGCTGGGACAATTCGATGCCTCTCGCGTTCTTCACTCCCGAGCTTATCGCCATCGACATGAAAGTCTCCCCAACGCCCGTCTGGTCGATCATGATTCGACGCAAGTCGTGGAGATTCTCGTTGAGGAGTTTGAGATAGCCGATTACGGACCCGTATTCTGTTCCGAGCTGGAACTGTTTGAGATGGATCAGGGCGAATCTCCGGTCAACTTTGTCCACTAGAGCTACTGCGGAGTGGTCCTGCTTCTGTCCCAGGTCCACTCCGGCAACGTAGAACTTAGGATCCGGTGAGGATGGCTCCTTCTCGAATGTACTCAAGTTTCGGGTCCACGCATCTGGTGATTAGTGCCATGCTGAGCCAGCTGTCCTGGTCGTCCGCGAACTCTGCCTCCATCTCTCTCCTCCACCTCCATGGGTCCGAAGAGAACTGTCGTTTGAGCTTCTCAAGAATCTCCAGCTTGA
>VBBV01000091.1:0-2255 GCA_005883695.1 Candidatus Bathyarchaeota archaeon
AATATTCTTCCGGTCGACCGCTAGCGTCGACGGAGGAGGGTTGAAGTTACCAGTATGGAAGGGAACAGTATTCCTGCACCGGCGTAAAAGATCCACTGGATGCCCAAGTCGGCGACGAACCCGCCGATAATGTTGCCAATGGCAAGACCGATGCTGAGAACTATGCTGTAGAGGGCGTTTCCGGAGCCTCTCTTGGCCTTCCCCGAAATGTCGCCAATGTAGGCGAGAATCGCGGGGGCGATGGAGGATGCGAGGAAGAACATCGGCCATAGGAATAGCTCGTATTTCACGAAGCCGTTGCCGGGAAAGGACCACCCAAAGAGAACCAGAAATCCAAGTTCTCCGAACGCCCCCACGACCATTATCCTCGTCCTCCCGATCTTATCTGATATATGGCCGAACACAATGGCTCCGAGCGCGAATAGACCGCCGAGAACTCCGAGAAAGATCAAGGTATCTCTAGTAAGAGCGATATTGGAGTCTCTGAAGGCTTTCGGCAGAAGAAAATACATTCCTAAGATTATGGTCTGGGCGATCCAGACCGGAATCACGGGCCGTATCTTGCTTCCGATTCTTCTCTGTCTTATCTTGGGCTGCTTGAGCTCCCAGACTCTCACCGGTTCCACTAGAAACTTCGCCGCCATTAATCCCGCGATGAGGAATACCCCCGCGGTTACCCAGAAAGCATAAGAGAGCCTATCCGCGAAAAAATTGACAAGCAATCCCCCGACTCCGAAACCGAGTCCATAGCCTCCTAGGTTTGCCAGATCGAATCCTCCCATCTGCTTCCCCCGATTGGTCAGTTTCGTTGCATCTCCCAACAATGTCAGCGACGTTATCGCGGCGATTGCGGCTGAGACCCCCATCATTGCATGGAGGATCGAAACGTTCAGGAGGTTTCGGGTGAAGCCGATCGCTGCAGTGAGGATAGTGATCATTATCATTCCGATGATGTGGAGTTTCTTACGGCTGAATCGGTCTGCGAGGCGGCCGATAGGCAGGGCCGAGCCTGCCTCGGACATGGGATAGAGTGCGAGTATGACTCCGATGACGTAGCTCGGTGCCTGGAGATAGAGTGGGAAGAGGATTGTTATTGATCCGAATCCAATCCTTGTCAGAAATACGGCCACGTAGAGGTATAGCACCATTCGTAGCCCGACCTTACGCGGCAATGAGGCACCTATCTTTGGTTCGAGACTATGTCGAGCGTGTAATAGGCTAAGTGGTCCTGTCGGTGTGATTACGAAGAAACCGGGATAGAAATGGTATGAATGAAGCGGAGGAGTAACTGGAACTATATTCTTCGCGCTAGCTGTAGCACGTTTAGCCCGATGGCGTCATCCTTAGCCTTGAGCAACTTTCCACTGAGTTTCCATATGCCGATCTCCACCATGTTGGCTGATGACCCGTCGTCCAAATGACCGCCGATTACTGAAAAGTCCCTTCGACCAAGGGTTACGTGAACATGTGGGAGAGGCTGGTGGTTCATGCTTGATATGTTGCCGGAGAGGTTTAGGATTTCCAGATCATCTTCGAATGTTTCGTATCTGTATTGTTTCGTCTTAAAGTCATAGTGGCCCAGCTTGACCTTGCTCAATGAGCCGATGCCCTCGAGCAGACTTGCGCTCAGCCTCTTCGCTGTGGCGAATTGTCGTAGGGATTGGAGAATGTCGTCGCCGGATTCGAGCCTGATGACATACTTGTCAGAACCTAGTTGGTCTGCTGCACTGTCATGGTATGGTAGGGGTCTTGCTATGCGGCTACTGGAACTGTGGATGAGCCGTAGGGAATCACCGCGACATCCTTCTCGTACAGCTTCTGGTCGAGTGTTCTCAGCGCATCGTCTATTGATCTGAAGAATTTGATCCTAGTCTTGCCCAAGAGCTCTTCAACTGGGGCAGGCGCTTTAGGTGAGACCACGACGAAGTCTGTCTTCTTGTCGTCCAAGGAGAAGCGGTTCGGCTTCTGCGAGGCCTCTGTGACCTTTCCCAGCTTGACTCGCTTCTTCAAGTCCTCGACCACCATCTCAGGCTCCATCTTGCCATAGGTTTCCATCTCGGCCTTGAACGCGTCTCCTCCTATCCCCGTTTCAAGTGAGGCGAGTAACATTACCGTGGACTTAGGCTGGTGTGAGGGAATCACGAGGCCGGCGCCGAAGGTTGCGGCCTTGAGCGCCTGGTACAGGTTCGTTCCAGTGGGTCCGTCTGCAACCGTGACTACGAGACCTGATGACCTGGAGATTACGGAGTGAGCTC
>VBBV01000091.1:2266-6574 GCA_005883695.1 Candidatus Bathyarchaeota archaeon
TGGGATCTCCATAAGCCGCTTTGACCAATGTCCCGTCTTGGTTGAGGACGAAATCGAGGGTTCGATGCTCTATCTTCATGAACTCCCGAAGTACACCGGGTACCTCGTTCATATCCTCCCTCGTAGGGTTGCCTTTGATTGCGAGCTCTCTACAGTTCGGGTTTCCGATTACGTATCCGTGATTGGTGGTTATGGTCTTGAGTCCTGAGCAGCCGGGAAGGAGAGCCTTCGCCCCTCCCTCAAAGCCGGCGAAGTAGTGTGGCTGAACGTTGAGGGTCGAGATTAGAAGATCTCTGTCGAACAGTTCCTTGTTCAGCTCGACGGGCGTGCCTCTGGTTGTGACTCCGATCCACTCGTACTTGCTCGCGGGGTTTTTCACCGAGCTTACTCTGATGTTCTTCTGGTAGCGTTTGTAGATGTCTTCCCCGACTACTTTCTTGATGAAATCTGGCTCGGGTGGAATGTGGGTTCCTCCGGCGCAGATGATTTTGATATCATCTGTTTTGGGTTCGATCATGTTGATGAGTTGTGAGATGAAGGGGGAGTGTTTCCGTGTATAGTCGGAGAAGATGATGGCGGGGCTCCAGCACTTTTCTCTCTCGAAGGGTTTCGCTCCTATCGGGGTTGCGAGGGCTTCGCGGAAGGCGAGGTCGACTGGCTTTGTGGGGAGGGGTGTTGGTCTTATCCATCGGATCTTTTCGGGGGATAGGAGTTTGCTGCCGCCGAATTGGTCTAGAACGGAGAGGCTGACCGTGCTGGTCAAGGCTAGGGTTGATCTCTGCTCGTAGCTGATTTAAGGATTATAGAATAGTCTCTCTGCTAAGGCTGTATTTTTGTAGACAAAGAAAAGGGTTCCGCCCTTTGCCTAGGGCGGATTGAGGCTGCGGCTTGAGGTGTTGGAGGTGGTCACGGGTGCACCTTTGAAGGTGTATCCGAGGAATCCTCCGATTAGGCCTAGGATCAATCCGACAAAGTTCAGTGATATTACCGAGAAGACGAGCACTAGTATTGAACCTATTTTCCTCTGGGCCGCATTGTTGTACAACAGCCACGATCCGACGAGTACCAGTATGCCTGCGATGCTACCCCATACCAGGATCATAGTCGAGTCGATTCCTGGTATCAGCAGGGAGCTGACTGTGGTGGCTATGAAGGCACTGATCAGGGTGATTAGCCCCGCGAGCGCTGACAATGCAAAGGCTGCTGTTGGCTTTGGCGATGTGTTTACTGCCAAAGTTCATCCTTACAGGTAACCCACGCTTGTAGACTATCAACGAACTGTAACCCCCGAGCCTGTGCATGACGCATCGCGATGCACAATCACGGCAAAGATTCTGCAAAGCCCTTCCGCTCCCCTCTAAAGGCTCTCCTGAGCCAATAGTGGCGCTGGCGTTTGACTTCACGAAGGAAGAGCAAGTGGCATCGAACGGTGAACGCAGATTTCTCGCGTCTTCACGAAGGGTGAGGCGCGGGAAAATCGACCACCCCGGGGGGTCGAGAAAAGCATGCTTATTTTTTGAAACTGGCCAGAGACGGCCTTCAAGGTGGTGTGCTGGCGCGCGAGTCTTCTGCGGACCTTAGTTGGTGGGCACCGGGGGACTCTGATCTTCTCAGTACATTTCATTCAAGGTTAATCTATTCACTCCTACCGTGTCCCTCTAGGAATGCTCGGATGAAGTACAGAGTCCTGGGCAAGACAGCTCTAAAGGTCAGCGAGGTAGGCTTCGGCGCCTGGGCAATTGGCGGTAACACCCATGGGAACAGTTACGGACCCACGGACGACAAACAGTCCCTCGCAGCCGTTGAAACGGCGCTAGGAGTGGGATGCAACTTCTTCGATACTGCCGATGTCTACGGTCATGGACACAGCGAGGAGCTGCTTGGCCAAGCTCTTAGGGGACACCGGTCCGAGATCATCATAGCCACCAAGGTAGGTGGCGACTTTTATCATGGAACTCCTCGAATGAATTTCAACTCTGACTATCTAGAGTTTGCCCTAGGGAAAAGCTGTGACAGATTGGGCACTGATTACGTTGACCTTTACCAGCTCCACAACCCACCAGTCCAACTGATCAAGGACGGCAGGGTCTTCAAGACCCTTGAAAAGCTCAAGGCCTCGGGAAAAATCCGACACTACGGCATATCGATTCATGATCCTCAGGAGGGCCTGCTCGCAATGAGGAACAGCGAGATAGGAGCGATTCAAGTGGTCTTCAACATCTTACGACAGGAAGCTAAGAACCAGCTCTTTCGCGAAGCTACTAAGAACGATGTCGGAATCATCGCGCGGGAACCCCTGGCGAACGGGTTCCTCGCTGGCAAGCTGAACGCGAATTCCACTTTCCACCACGGAGATATCCGGCATAATTTTCCCTCTGACTATATCTCCCAACTCACTCTAGCGGTCGGTCAGTTGAGGTTTCTGGAATCGAAAAATCGGACCTTGGCGCAGGCAGCGTTGAGGTTCGTGCTGGACCATAAGGACGTATCGACGGTGATCCCAGGAGCGAAGAGTCCTGAGCAGGTGGATGAAGACCTCGCTACTTCTGAATCTCCTTCATTGACCGGTGAGGAGCTTCTTCGGATCAAGTTTCTGCGTGATCAAGGATTCGCCTAGTACAGCCTAACTTGTACACGGAGGAGAATGATGAGATATCTTGTGAGGCTGGCTAACAACCAAGGATACACGCCGAAAGATGTCAAGATGCTACAAGTCAAGATTCGAGAACTGTTGGGCTCCGCAGACAAGATTGGGAACCTCAGGATAAGCACGAGTGCGATCGAGTTCGACCTCTTCGCGGACCAAGCCGATCTCAATAGATCCAAGAGTCTCCTCGAAGCCAAGGTCTCTAAGGTGGTAACGCTCAGATCCATTGACACTCGTGTTTCTACAAAAGGAGAAGAGGAAACGTTGCGGGAAGGAATCGACTTGTTCAATCAGGAGAGGTTCTGGGAAGCTCACGAGGTCCTAGAAGAGATCTGGCATCCCGCAACAGGCGTTGAACGGGACATTATTCAGGGCCTGATCCTGACTGCTGCAGCGCTCGTTCATTACCAGAAAAACGAAAACGCCGTTTGCGTCTCAATTCTTGGAAGGGCCATGGAAAAGCTGAGCGCCCTCGACAATTTCAATGGTCTTGACATCAAACGCCTGAAAGCCGGTATTGAGCAGATCCTGAGCGACAACATGCCCGCGTTGCTCCGGATCGGATGGGTCAAACCGAAAACCCACGCACAACCCCCGTGAAGGGTATCTGCACCCTTTTAGCGGAAGAATTCAAGCGGAACTGACGGGACGCGCCCATGGCATTTGTAAACATTGACAACAGATACTCCAGCGCCCTCGCCATGGTAGCCGGCGTTATTCTCACCTTGACGAGACCGGTCTTATCGAACCTAGTGCCAGGCACTGCATCGAACCCGTGGGCTGCTCTATTTACGAGCCTTTCTGGAAACGGCGTAACTGTGTTCTGGGTACTAGCTGGTATTCTCTCGATACTCGTACAGATCGGGGGAGTGACGATCGTTCTGGGTGGGGTGCTGTGCTATGCAAACCATCTGAGGCTAGGAAAGGAACTCGTTGGATTCGGAACAACCTTTGGACTGGTAGACCTCTTGACCACCGTACCCGCTCTCGCATCAAGCAGTTATGGACCTCCGCTTTGGATCGCCTGGGTAGGTCTCTTCTTTGCTGTCTTCGCGGACAGACACATCAAAGGTCCAAAGGACTCTTACGCTGGAGAGGTGAGAAAGCTATTCGTTTCTATCTGTTCCCGAATGAGGCGAGAGAGAGTTTCCAAGAAGAAACGGGAAAGACAAGCAAGGAGATCGAGGGCTAGGAAGAGGGCTGCAAGAGTCGCGGGAGCATCAACGAGACCAGGCAAATTCGGCAGCGACGGCGACGACTAGTGCCAGTCCTCCGCCGAGGAGGATTGCTGGGGTGTGGAGAAGCGCGAAACCCCCGACAACAACCACGAGGATGACGAGGAGTACTAGAAGATCAGCGATGAAGTTCCTGTCCACTTGATCCGTTACAACCAATCCTCCGTCTCTCAGCCTCATCTCACGGAATGTTCAGCCGGCAGTCTGAAACTGTAGATAAGCTCTGCTCCGTTTTCCCGGTTTGGCCTAGCCGGTGATGGATCGTAGGAGGAGTAGAATGTTCCGCTTTCGCTCGCGCATCCTCCGCTTACTGTAGTTATACCATTCTGGTCCGTAGGGAATGTACTCGCTTACTCGATATCCTTCCTCGATAAGAGTTGGCTTGATGTCATCTCTGATACCCTTCAACATTTGAAACTCGAAGTC
>VBBV01000092.1 GCA_005883695.1 Candidatus Bathyarchaeota archaeon
TCCCTTATGGCCGGTGGTGAGTCTCGAAGGACTGTGATCCTCTGAAGGGTCCAACCAAACCTAGTGAAACGTTTCGCGATCCAGTGAGAATTAGTATCCAGCGTGTGTCCGATCAAAAGCTCGTTGCCAACAGAGATTATCTCTGCCTTCGGCGATTTCTTCACTCAGCTAGGCCCCTGAAACCCAGGACTAGCGTTTCTCCAAAGAGAGAACAGCGGCGAGCGTGCCGGAGAGAGCGCGGTTCGCATCCTTCCCAAACCCGATAATCACAAGATCGTTTTCGGAAAGACGAAACAGTTCTCGAATTCGAGCGTCATCGTGGGGTGAGAGTTCGGCAACCTTCTTGTTGTCAGGTGGAATCGAGAGCTTCCCATTGACAACTGCTATTGTCAGGGTTCCTTCGGCCCCTACCTTGATGGCCTCGTCCCTCTGCGAGAGCCCCGTAATTCCCGGCCTGTACCTCTTCGCCAAGTGGACTCCTACCGAGACTTTGCCGGGAACAAGTTCTATCTCATCTAGCGTCATTATCTTGCGGACGGCTATCTGTTTGAGATACTTCTGCAGCGTCTCTTTTCCTTGCCTGGAAAGCTTGACTCCTGTTCCCTCACTAACTTCAACCAAGCCCTGCTCTGCGAGCCTCTCCAGCAGACCCCGAGTGACACCGTCATTGATCTGAAGAGCCTGGGCAAGTGCGCGGCGTCCGACAGGACCCTCTTGGTCGATGAGAACTAGAGCGTTTAGAAGCTGCACGGGAGTAAGCTGAGGAAGCGGACCTCGCGCTCCACGACGCCACCTGTCGAGCATCTCCTCAAGCATGGAATCCGACAACCAGAGCGATCGGGCCGATTGAAAGTTAACTCTTCCCAAGAAATGAACAATGCTCCTTCACGCACTTCACTCCAGGCAGAAATTATAGAGGAGGCTCTGCCGAGACTCATTGAAGGAGAAAAAATTCATGAGCGATTTTATGGTTAGGCCTATTCACGTGTCGGATCCGCAATCGGGTCGAGTCCTTCGTGAAATCTCACTGGGGTTCTGAGATTGTCGTCGCCAAGGGCCGTGTCATTCGTCCAGCTGAACTTGATGGTTTTGCGGCTTTCAACGGAAAAGAACCAGTCTGCTTAGTGACCTACAGGATAGAGGGTCCTGACTGCGAGATCGTCACTATCGACAGCAATTCTGAACGGGAGGGAATCGGAACGTCGCTCATTGACGCTGCCAAGGGGAGAGCCAAGGCGAAAGGTTGTAGGAAACTCTGGCTCGTAACCACCAACGATAATCTAAACGCCTTAGGCTTCTATCAAAGGAGAGGCTTCCGTCTCACTGCTCTCTACCCCAATGCACTCGAAGCTTCAAGAAAGCTAAAGCCCGAGATTTCTATGAAGGGGGGGAACGATATTCCGATAAGGGATGAGCTAGAACTCGAGCTTAACCTCGCCGAGTCAGAATGATTCACGGGCGAACTAACTTAATGATGAAGAATTCTTGACGTGTAGGTTGTTTTAAGGAGATCTGAGCGTTGATCCTAAGAGATAGCAAAGGGGAAGAATTCGAGCTCTCAATTGCCGGGTATGAGTTTCCCCATTCCCACGAAAATTGGCTACTAATGGACGTTAGAATGAAGGGCCCCAAGGGCGAGCGAAGGAAGCGCGATCCGTGTATGACAGTTGAAGAAGCGGGGGAACTCGCTGAATGGCTCGATGAGCTAGCACGAGTCGATTCCGAAGGTGGTATTGGTCCCGGAATGCCGAATCTCACCGAACCCAACCTTCAGATCCTTGTCCTCAAAGCCGGCCTATCAGAGATTCGATTGAGAGTAGAATTCATCTTCGAATCTAAGGACACTCCCCCTGTATTCGACCACGTTGAACTTGAAATTCAGAGAACGGACCTAGAACGTGCAGTTTCAGACTTCAGAAGAGAGCTAGAAAAGTATCGTTAGCTACTTTTTCTTGTCGCTGAGCCACCATTTTAGGTAGTCTTTGTGGCGGCGTTTCTTCTCTTCGTCCGCGGACTCTTCGGTGCGAAGCATCTTTTCTCGTCCTTCCAGAAGGTTTTAAGGTTAGGCCGCAGCTCTTACAGGCGTACGACTTGATTGCAGGGTCATAACTTAGGTTTCCACCACACTCCAAGCAATAGTTGGGCAATCTCCTCGCTCAACAAGAAATTTGGCTCCAGAACCAGATAAAGATTCGGTTACTCGAACGGGCGAAAGATGAAAAATTCGGCCCAGTAGCGATGAAAATTGAGTCGTATGCGGAGAACGGTTAATATGTCGACTCTGCAAGTCAGAATTCGATTCGATTGCCACGATATCATGGTAACCAGCACAAGAAGAAACCGACCGGCGGGGTTAAGCGGAACTGGCGTGGAAAACGCGCGTTCGAGGCCGGGGGAGAACCGGTAGAGACGACCCTTGGCAAGGTCAAGCAGAGAAGAGTTGGAATCCGAGGCGGGGCAACCAAGATAAAACTAGCCTCAGCTGACTGGGCTGTTGTCACAGACAAATCGACGGGTAAGTCATCAAAGTCGAAACTTCTGCGGGTTGTTAAGAACCCGGCGAACGTTGACTATCAGAGGAGAGGAGTAATCACGAAAGGCGCGATCGTCGACACGGAACTGGGTCAGGCACGTGTGACCTCTCGTCCGGGGCAAGACGGAGTCATAAACGCGGTCCTCGTATCTCAAGCCAAGTCCTAGAATAGAACGGTGGAGCCAGGGTGAAAAACCCGGGTCACATTATCATCTGGCCATTCCACATAGATAGCACCAAGACCAGAGGTCAGGGAAGAAAACTTCCGATAGCGAGAGCGATCAAGCAACCGAATCTCAGAGAGATCATCCAAGCAGCCACTGTCCTAGGTTATGTTCCGGAACCGAAAGAAAAGTCGGCAATGCCCAGCATTCACTGGGAGAAGGTAGGCTATGTTACTGTCAAGAAGACAGCTCCGAAGGTTGCAATGCTGAAATCGATCGCTGGAGAGATCGTGAAGATACGACAGAAAGAGGCCCTGGCCGCCGAGCCGAAGAAAGACCGGCGGTAAGCCTGACCTAGCCGTGTTTCTTGTTCGGGTACATGATGATCTTGCCTGAGTGTCCCGATTTCATCAAGGCAAAGGCTTTCGAGAACTCTTCAAGATCGAATCGGTGAGTTATCAGCCTGGCCAGGTCCACCTGAGCCGCCTTCAATACCTCGGCTGTCTTGTACCAGCTTCCGAAGAGCCGACGGCCAAAGACGCCCCGGACATGAGCGTCCTTGAAGACGATCCAGTTGGCTACGTCAAGCTCGATCTTCTTTGAGGGCAGACCGAAGAGGATTGCTGTTCCTCCGGGACGGAGAACTTTGAACCCCTCTTCGAAAGAAGGTTGGGCACCTGACATCTCGAAGAACGCATCAACTCCGCGCCCATCTGTCAGGCGCATTATCTCCTTCACAGGATCCTGTTGAGACCCGTTGATCAAGACGTCTCCGCCCATATCCTTCGCCAGCTTCAATCGGTAGTCGACGATGTCAACTCCGAAAATCTTGGTCGCTCCGAACGACTTACAGAGCCCGATCAGGCAGGCGCCTATTGGACCGCAGCCAAAAACTGCGACAGTATTCCCCGAAATCTCTGCAGCGGAGGCGGCGTGGACAGCGTTCCCGAGTGGTTCTTGGGCTGACGCTACCTCGATCGGAATCTTGCGATCGTTGAGCCATGCATGTTGCTCGTTAAGAACGTGGTATTCTGCGAAACAACCGTCCGTGTCGACCCCGCGGAGGAGCATTCGTTCGCAGATGTGAGCGTTACCAGTCCGGCACTGGAAGCATTTGCCGCAGAAGATGTGCGTTTCGCCGGAGACGATGTCGCCTTCGCGGAGGTCGGAGACTTCCTTGCCTACTTCGATAATTTTTCCGGCGAATTCGTGTCCCATGACCATTGGAGGCTTGACTTTGTCCCTGATTGATTCGTGCCAGTCGTAGATGTGCATGTCTGTTCCGCAGATTGATGTGGCTTCTATCCGGACGTGAATGTCCCGGAGGCCGGGTTTGGGTGTTGGCCATGGTTCGAAGACTGCGCCGGGACCCGGCGACGTCTTCACAACGGCGTGCATCTTTTCTTTCAACAGATTTCCTCGAAACTGGGTGTTAGCCGCGCAGGAACCGCTGTAAAACGTTTTAGATTAGGGAACGGATTCTCGATCTTGAGAGTATGAGCCAAGAGTCTGATTTGCAGAGAGCCTCGCTTCTAGATGCGTTGCGAGAAGAGCTTAGAGGATTGGACGAGCAGGACCTGTTGTGGCGTGTCAGGACTCTTCAAAGTCCATCCGCGCCGCACGCGAAAGTGGACGGCAAGAGCGTCATAGTTCTCTGCTCAAACAACTATCTTGGACTGGCGAACCATCCTAAGCTCAAGCAAGCGGCTATTGCTGCAACTAGAAAGTTTTGAGCTGGAAGCGGCTCAGTACGTGTCATCGCTGGGACCATGGATCTCCATGTTAGGCTGGAAAAGGAACTGGCGGCTTATAGGGGGACCGAGTCGTCGATCACTTTCCAGTCAGGCTACGCCACGAATCTCGGAACGATAACGTGCCTCGTCGACGAACGGGACCTAATCATCAGCGATGAGTTGAACCATGGCAGCATCATCGACGGCTGTCGTCTGACGAAGGCTGAGAGACGGGTCTACAAGCACAAGGACATGGGCGATCTCGAGAAACAGCTGCAGGGGACAGAACGGTTCCGCAGGGTCCTCATCATTACTGACGGAGTCTTCAGCATGGACGGAGACATTGCTCCATTGAAGGATATTGTCAAGCTAGCGCAGGACCACAATGCTGTGACCTATGTTGACGATGCTCACGGCGACGGCGTCCTGGGCGAGAACGGCCGAGGAATAACCAATCATTTCCACTTGGAAGGAAAGGTGGACGTTGACATGGGAACTTTCTCGAAAGCGTTCGGATGCGTAGGTGGATATGTTGTCGGATCGAAAGACCTCTGCACTTACCTTCAAAACAGGGTGCGAAGCTATCTCCTATCCGGGTCCCACCCGCCCGCCATCGCAGGCGCGTGCATTGCTGCGCTTCAAATCGTTCAGAAACAACCTTCGTTGGTCAAGAAGCTCTGGGACAACACCCGCTACTTCAAGAAGGGACTCAAAGACATAGGCTTCGACACCGGGAACAGCGAGACCCCGATTACCCCGGTGATAGTTGGAGACGCAGGTAAAGCTCGCAAACTAGCTGACAATCTCTTCAAGCTCGGAATATTCGTTCTCCCAATCGTCTTTCCGATGGTGGCTCGGGACAAAGCTCGGGTCAGGACAATTGTGACCAGTGCCCACACAAGGAAGGATCTAGATGTGGCACTGGCAGCTTTTGAAAAAGCTGGCAAGCAACTAGCGCTAATCTAGCGACAAGAGTTCTTGCTCGGGGTCCGAGTTGGCAATCAAGAAAAAGAAACGAGCTAAAAAGCCTAGGAAACCAGCGTTCACTGTTCGCAAAGTCACCTTGAAAGATCTTCCGATTCTGGTTCACCAGCGCAGGGCAATGTGGCGTGATCTCGGGGCGAGAGAACAGAGAGAGCTGGATAGAGCAGACAAGGTCTACGCGCAATGGGCGAGGTCGAGGATGAAGAGTGGGACTCTGATGGGCTGGGTGGCCGAGAACGGAGGTAAGGTCCTTGGTGGAGGATGCGTGTGGCTACAACCAGTTCAACCGAGGCCAGGATACAATCTCATGATCCAGCCATACTTGCTGTCAATGTACACGGAGCCTCGCTCCAGAGGACTTGGCGTAGCGTCAGGTGTTGTAGAGAAAGCATTGGAGTGGTGCAGGAAGAACCGGTTTCTCCAGCTTCGCTTGCACGCTAGCGAGATGGGACGCAAGGTCTACCTCAAGCATGGCTTCGAGCGCACTTGGGAAATGAGGCGCAGAATCAAGAAACTCAGAGAAGACAGCTAGGGTCGCACTCAACGAAAGAAGCTTAGCTACCTATCTCAATCTATGACCTAATCTTGTCCCGTCTAGTTCCGAGGTGCTCTTGCGGAGGAGAGCTAGTGATCGTGGGCGAGAATCGGAGCGCAGAAGGATGGCGG
>VBBV01000032.1 GCA_005883695.1 Candidatus Bathyarchaeota archaeon
TCTGGAGGCGTTCCACGGGTCCTCATCTCAGTTTTTGACGAATCTCGCTATGAAATAGCCTGTCTCGTGAGCATCGGGATTGAATCTCTGCGTGAGACGATCCCTATCGAACCCATTCTCACCAAGAACTGGGCGTTGTACTTCCAAAGTCAACCCTAATTCTTTCTCCGCAAAACCCACAACGTCCTCGCATTCTTCCTTGGTAATCGTGCAGACGCTGTACACAATTGTTCCGTCTTTCTCTGTGATGTGAGAAGCTGTCGTTAGAAACTGTTTTTGATAATCTGCTGAGTTCTCTACATTCTGAGCGGTAGTCTCGAGGGCAAGTTTCGGAATTATTCCAAGTGCCGTGCAAGGCGGGTCCACCAGCACCCTGTCGGCTTTGATGTTGTAGTCTCTATGGACGTATCGAGAATCATGCGATATCAGCTGGTAGTTTGCGCATCCCATCCTCTGCATGAGTTCGTTTGCCTTCTGGACTTTTCGCGCGTTGCGATCGAATCCGATTATCCTAGCCTTGTTCCGGGTCAGTTGGGCTATGTGACTTGTCTTGCCGCCGGGCGCGCAGTTGAGATCGACAATAGTCTCTCCCGCTTTCGGATCTAGAATATGGCTTGTCAGGATGGCGGGTAATGACTGAAGGTGGATTTGCCCATCAGAGTACCACGGGGTTTCCATTATGCTCGGCAAGCCCGTTCTGCTGTTCTTGATCTCTACTGCGACTCCTTGTCGGTACGTGAGGATGCTTGTCTCGCTCTGGTGGGATACCCCGGAGCCTACGGCTGTTCCGCCCTCATCGACCACTGTTACCTTCATGCCTGGTCGCAGTCCATGGCACCGTTTTACGCCGGGAGCGTAGAGATGTGCGCCTAGTTGAACCGCTTCCGCCGCGAACCTGTTCGCTTCCACAATAACGCCATCGGTTTCTATCTTGGATGCGCTGGGATGGAGGGACGCGGCATCATCAAGATGCATGTAAGCTTCGGCGTTCAGACCATTCGCTATCATCGATCGGATGATCGCGTCCCGCTCGGCCTTCAGTGTGTTTATCCGAAGATAATATTTCGAAGGAATCGCGGTCATCGCGGAGAGAACTCGGGCGGTTCGTGGGCCATAAGTTTCGCGGAGACGGCTCTCTAATCCTGAATCTAGTTCTAACCTCTCGGGAGCTTCCAGAAGCAATGTGACGTCGCTTTAGTGTTGGGTGGCTTTCTGGTTTAATTACCCTTGACCTTCGGCTCCGGTGAAGAAAGGGTCTCCTCGGAATGGTAAGGGTGGTGTTGGAGCTTCGCTGCGTGAAATGCGCGGTCAAGTTTGAGCGGAGCTTCGAGGAGAGAAGGAGACAGCTCAACTATTCTGAGGGAGAAATGTTGCAGCTTGACGAGAAAGCTTGCCCCAACCACTGCGGCGGAGACTGGTTCGCTATCGAAAAACAACACCCGATCCGCAAGTTCAAGCGCCGATTCGGGCAGGACGCCTAAACCGCGCCAGAATCGCCTATTATCAGCCCAGATCTCAAATCTGGCGCCCTGTCGCTAAAATGCATAGCAAATCCTTCTTGACGACGCCTAGAATCGATAGGGCATCCAAGCCCAAACCCAGCCCAGAATCCCAGGACTCGCCCAGAATCCGCGCGAAACAGCCAGACACCTCTCCAAAAGGGGGGGTCTTGCACAGCGCACCTCGCAACGCAAGAGTGAGACTTTCCGCAAGCTCCAGAATGGCTCATTGCGAGTTACTCAAGGCTTAAACCAGTTCTTTCGCAAGCTACATTTTGATTCCTTACAGAAGAGACAGAACTTCGGGATATGGATTGAAAAAGACGGCCAAGAAGAGCCCTCAGCTACTCAACGGCTTTCCCCACATTCCCTTCGACGAGTTTCCCCTCAAAAGATCAGAGGACCTTGTTGTCGTTCTGGAGAAAAACATGCCTGAGGGTGCGAAAGTGGAGGTTACTCCAATGGAAGACTCGCATCACTCTCCCTGTTTGGAGGAGATGGTAGCGATAATGGTACATGACATAGAAGAGGGAAAAGATTCCTCCGAGATCTACACCATCTACCAGTTCTGCCCCGCCTGCCACGTGGCAGTCAGAGTCCTGTAGCCCGGACTATTCCAGATAGATTGCCGGTCTGTACGGTTCCGACATTCGAGCCCGTTCCTTAGGGTCGCTTATCTTCAGATCTCCTTCCTGCCAGACGTCAACCCCGCATTTGAATTCTCGTTGATAAAACTCTACTGAGTCAGCAAAGATCGTTTTCTCTGCCGTGATGCCATCTCGCAAACGCGACTCTCTCATCTCATCCGGCATCTGGTTTGCCTGTTGAATCGCCTTGGCTGCATAGTCTGCAGCAATCCTTCCCAGCGACCGGAGCTGAGGATCTCCCATGACATCCCTGATGAAATCACCCTGATTCCTCTTCTCCTCCGCCGCCTTCAAAGCCTTGAGATAGACCTGCCATTTCCAATCCGCCGCCGTGTAGTAGGCGATGCGCTTCGGAGTGATGCCTGTGGCCTTCAGGATCTCGCCCGTATCGTCTAGCACTTGTCGAACGAGTGCCTCTGCCCGTTCAGCTGTGGGATCTTTCTCTGACTCGCTTTCTTCGGGCCAGTCGGTCTGGACAACGAATCCCTTGTTTCCGATACGGCTCCAGATCTCTTCTGCAGTATGTGGCGCAAGCGGCGCCATCATTCTCGCTCTCATCTCCAGTACCTTTCGCAGGATTCGGTCGCGATTGTCGGACCTCGGCTTCTTCGGCCCCAATCGTCGCTTGTACCATGCAATGTCGTTGTCGAGCTGGTAGAGAATGATGTTGATCGCCTCCCTGACTCTCAACCTGTCCAGTGCATTTGTGGCGGTCTGGACCGCGTTGCTCAAACGGCTGATCATCCACCGGTCGAGCATGGAGGGTTTCGATTTCCCAACTGTTTTCTTCGCGCTCAGTTTTCTCGCCTGTCCTATCAAAGTGGCGAGTCTCTCCTGAATCGACGCGGCGAGGCTTTCACTAAAGTCCGTGTCCTGGCCCAGTTCCGCTGTCGCCATGACTCCTACGCGGACAGGATCGGCTCCGAACTTGGCGATTCCCTGGCGGAGCGGGATTATGTTCTCAAGTGATTTTGACATCTTCGAGCCTTCCATCAGAACAAAGCCGTTAGCCACTATTCCCTTTGGCCATTGCTTCTCGGGGAATAGGCTTGAGTGGTGGAATATGTAGAAGGATAGATGGTTCGAGACGAGGTCTCTGGCCGAATGGCGCATATCGACAGGATAGAAGTACTGGAACTCGCTTCGGATCCCACTCAGGATTCTCTTGGGGATCCCGGTCTGCTCCGCAACCGTATCAACGGTTCCTTCTCCCAGAAGCGTGAAGTTGAAGAAGGCATCAGGTAATCTCGATGTGTCCTTTTCGAATTTCTTGAATACCACCCAGTCCTTGGCGAAGTACTTGGATAGTATGTAGTAGGCCATGTAGACGACTGAGTCGGAGAGGGCCTCGATGATCCAGTTCTGGTCCCATGGAAGCTTCGTCCCCAGACCCACTGTACGTGCGCACGCTTTCTCCCTCAACCAGTCTAGAGTGTAGTTGAATTCGGCTCGAAGTTCTTCTGGTAGGATGACCATTTGGTCTAAGTTTTTGTGGGCGAGCTTCTTCCATTCAGGATCACCGTAGTTGATGAACCACTGGTTCTCTAGAATATGGACTAGGCATTTAGTTCCGCACCGGCAGACTACCGGCGGGTTTCTCAGTTCCAGAAAGGTCTCAATTTTTCCCTCTCTTGTCAGTTCCTCGACGATGGCTTCCCTGGCTTTAGCAACGGGCATCCCAGAGTAGCTTCCCGTGTTTTCTTTCATGATGCCGTCGTGGAATTCTTTCGAGTAGAGTTCCTGGGTCGCATGTTCTAGATGGGGGTCTTTCTGGTCTTTGATCTTGAATTTCTGGATCAGATCTGCGGCTGGGAGTTCGGAGAAGCCCTCAAGCCTGAGGATCGATAGTGGCCTGGTCGCTTGCAGGAGCTGCCCCGCCTCCGCTGAATCAGCATACCTCTGCCTGAGATCAGTTAGGGCTTGAAAGTCGTAAGGAGCGTGTCCTGGGACGGACATAACAACGCCCGTGCCATTGTCGGGTTCCACGAAGCTTCCCGGGAAGACTGGGACTTCGTTGCCAGTAACCGGATTCTGGACAGTCTTCCACAGCAACTCGCTTGCCTGAAGCTCACGTTCTACGGCGACTTGGTGATTCTGGTGTTGAAGCTTCTTGATAGCTTCCCTGCTGACGATCCAGTGCTCACCGTCGACATTGGCCTTGACATAGCTCGCGTCAGGGTTAATCCACAGGTTGGTAACTCCAAATACAGTCTCAGGCCTCAGAGTCGAAGTGGGATAGAATACCCCGTGCTTTTCGAACTTAACCAAATAGGACTGACCGATCTCAGGCTCGACATCTCCCATAGTATCCACAACCCCTACCGGGCTCTTGTCGTTGGGACACCAAGCGACCGGATGGGTTCCCCTAGTGATCAGTCCTTTCCGGTTCAGGGTCTGGAAATGCCACTCGATGTAGCGATTGTACAACGGGTCGATGGTAGTGAACTCTCGACGCCAGTCAACGGAGAACCCGATCTCCATCATTCCTTTCTTGATATCGTCGCGAAAGTATGAGGCCATCAACTTCGGATCTTTCAGCTTCTCCAGTGTCGCTGATGGGATCCCGTAGATCTTGGTGAAGGTCTCTAAGATCTCAGGGTCGCTTTCGCGTAGACGCTTCGCCATCGCGAAGAGTGGAGTGCCAGTATAGTGGAACCCCATTGGAAAGAGAGTGTTGTAGCCTCTCATACGGTGATATCGGGCGTTAACGTCGGCGATGGTGTAGGTTCTCGCGTGCCCGATGTGTTGGGGGGAGTTCGGGTAGGGATAAGCTGCTGTCACGTAATACTTGGGCTTTCGTGGGTCCGGGTCTGTCTCGTGAATCTTGCGCCAGTTCCACTTCTTCTGCCACTTTCTTTCCAGGGCGTGCCAGTCAAGCTTGGCCGGCGTTACTGACTCCCTCCGCTGGGACTCCTATTCTCAACTGTTCTGTAATGATCTGTTCTGCGATCTTCAGCGCCTCGTCCACCCTGTCCTTTGAAGACCCACCGCCTGTCGCGAAGAAAGGTCTGCCTCCTCCTCCACCGTCTAGGACTTTCGAGGCTTCCGACACGATGTGTCCAGAGTTGATGCCTGCTTTCACTGCCTCGTCGCCAGCCGCGGCTACGACCTGAACCCGCTCCGACACTTCGAATATTACCGCGATCATATTGGGGTCGGATTCCTTGAGCCGATTGGCAACCTCAACGGAATCGATACCTCTTCTCTTCGCCGTCTTTGCTAGTACCAGTCTGACTGTTCCGAAATTGATCGCTTTCTTTCCGAGCTGCTTGACATGGGCCTCCATGGTCTTTGCGTGAACTTTTTCGAGTTCTTTCTCTAGCGAATCCCTCTCAGCAAGTATTGCCTTGATTGTCTCTGGAAGCTTGTCAGGCGTTGTCTTCAACAGTTCGCTCGCTTTTGCAAGAGCTTCGCTCTGCTGATTGATCCGCTTCAGCGCGGGCTCGCCTGCTGAGAAGATAATCCTCTCGACGCCGTCTTGCAATTTGCTAGCTTTCTCGATCTTGAAGACTCCTAGTTCTCCCGTTCTCTTGCAGTGAGTTCCTCCGCACGCCTCAGCATCCCACCCTTGGATCCTCACTACTCGGATCTTGGAGCCTGGGACCGCTCCACCCTGATAGAGCCTGTAACCATACTTTGCCTCCGCCTTCTCACGAGCCATCCATGCAACCTGCACGGGTAGGTCTCGCAGAATGACCTGGTTGACAAGCCGCTCGATCCGCTCCCTCTCCTTCGAACTAATCTCCCGATAGTGCGTGATGTCCAGCCTGCTGGACTCCACCTCTTTCTGCGCGCCAGCTTGCCAGACATGTTCGCCTAGCACTCTACGCGCAGCCCCAATCAGGACATGAGTACCAGTATGGTGACGCATCAGATTCTGGCGCCGCTGCCAGTCAATCTCCCCCTCAACCAGATCACTCTCTTGATCGATGGGCTGGTCCAGAAAGTGAACGATAGTGTTTCCGATCTTCTGGACGTTGGTGACCTTCAGCTTCTTATTGCCAACCCGAAGCTCGCCGTGATCCGCAGGCTGGCCGCCTCCTTCAGGATAGAAACATGTCTGGTCCAGAACGACAGCGTTTTCCGCGACTCTGGCGACTATCTTTGCTTGGAAGCTTGTCTGATAGGCATCGTCGTAGTATAACGCTCGGGTCGCGGGAAGATCCTTTAGCTTCGCTTCCCATTGGGGCTCGGAAGGGGATGCCTCAAGACTGTTGGTCGGCTTTGAGTGTCGTTCGGCGACCAACGTCAAGAAGTTCTCGGGAACGTCGACCTCGACTCCAACCTTCTCCGCGCTCTCCTTCACGATCTCCGGAGTCAGGCCTTGGGAATCGTACAACAGAACGAGCTGCTCGGTGGGGATCTTTCGAACGCCTTGACTCGAGAGTTCCTTTGAAAGTCTGAGAACCGCTTCCGACCCCTTGCTGATCGTCTCCTCGTATTTTTCGACCTCAATCTGTAGGCCATCCAGTATCTCTCCTCTCATCTCTCGGAGGAGATGGAACTCTCCACCCCACAATTTGATCTGTCCCTCGATTACGCCGGAAAGCTCCTGAAGGATTCCGATCTGTCGCGCCAGCCTTGCTGCTCGGCGAATGATAAGGCGGGTCAGGTAGCCTTCACCTACGTTGGACGGGACGACGCCTTCGGCTAGCAGGAAGGAAATCGATTTCGTATGGTCCGTGATCGCATATGCGGCTTCTAGGGTCTGGACGATGGCACGGAACACGTCTTTGTCCCGGCCGGTCTCCTGCGCTGTCGCGTCGACATATGCCTCCCTGGAGGCTCGACTGGAGGCCCCGTAGATTCCCGCCCACCTCGTAAGCGATGATAACGTGTTCTCGTCGAGGTCAACCTTCGCCAGCTCCATAACCTGCGCGAGCAGGGGCCCATATACTGAATGGAATCCACTCGGTGAGCCCTGGGACAGCCAGGCCCATCTTTCCATTCCATAGCCTGTGTCCACTGTTCTGATTGGTAGGACTATGAGTTCTTCTCCTTGGACTTCGTACTGCATGAAGACAAGTGTCGATATTTCTAGTCCTGCTACTATCCCTTCGAGGTCCGGGCCCGCGTTTCCTCCGCCTGACCAGAAGTGTTCTTTGTAAGTGATTGACTCGGAGGGGACCCCCATCACGTCGGACAAGAGTTTGTGGTGGTAGCGGACAGTATCGTCTTTCCAGTAGATTTCCTTGTCCGGATAATTGAATGCGTGTGCTCCTCCCATCTCGAAGATGGACATGTGTCGGCCAGCGGCGCCAACCTGTTCGATGTCCGTGAAACGGATGCAGGGCTGGCTGATGACCAGGGGATTTGCCGGAGGGGGCATAGTTCCTTCTGTAACGTAAGGTTGGAAATCATAGATTGACGCGCCCACTAGGTATACGTCGTTACGCCAGCGGGCTACAATCGGGTAAGGATTGATCCTAGTGTGTCCTCGTTCGGCGAAATAGTCCATGAACTGAATCCTCATATCCGCTAAGGTGTAGCGTCGTTTTGTGGGGGGAGTTCCGATGAACGAGTATGGTGCACATGGAACCTCGCCACAAGTATTCTGTTCGGGAGCCCCCCAGTAGTTACTTCCGCATGATGGACATTTTCTTCGGATGAAGCCTAGTTCTCTGAAGTAGGGGAGGGCGAATTCTTCCGGGTTTATTTCTGGCATCTAGCGTATCCCTCCAGGATTGCTCTGGAAATATCGAGGCTTAACTGGGAAAACTGTTCTAGAGGATTGTCGACTCGAGGAGAAGACAGTGCGGAGCTATACCGCGAACCTCCTTGCTCACTCTCTAACCGAATAGTGCCCCGAGTCCTGCTAGAGCTTCTTCTTCCTTCTTCTTTTCTTCTTCGGCTGGTTTCTTGTCGTCCTTCTTTGCTTCAGTTGGTGCGGCCGGTGCTACTACTGGTGCAGCCATTGCGCTGGCCGACTTTAGAGCTTCGTCGATGTTAACTTCAGAAAGTGCCGCAACGAGGGCCTTGACTTGGGATTCTTCGGCTTGACTGCCGGCTGCACTTATGACTTTCTTCACATTTTCTTCTGTGACAGGCTGCGCTGATGAGTGCAGCAGGAGTGCAGCGTAAACATACTTCACTGGACTTTTTCCTCTTTTCTCAGGATTGATTGGATTTTAGTCGAGCGTCAATTCCTACACTTAAGGGTTTCCGGGTGTTGCGCTAGAAATCTTCTGGTTCAGCACGTTTGCGTTCATCACCGCGCGCCTAAGGACCGGCTCGATGGTACCGCTTTCAAGGAAGCCCGCTTCAACAGCGATCGCTAACGCTTCTCTCATTCCCTTCCCTAGGATTCTCGGGGCGTTCTCGGGAGTGACGTAGCCTGCGTCGATTGAGAGGCTAAATGCATTACTCACTGCTTGGAAGACGTCGTTTCGATAGGCGCTGATGTCTAGGACCAGATCGTCGGATCTGAGTATGGTTCCGTTGTCATATGCGGTAGATAGGGTGAGCCCGGCTTCCATTGGTTTCAGTCCAAGTTTGGAGAGTACTGAGGCCATTTTTGGCGTGATGAGGTCTCCTCTTCTAGCGACCACCGAGTCTCTTGCAACCCAGATGCTCCCGCCTTCGATTCTTGTCTGGACCTTGATTTCTCCGAATTCGCTGATTACTGGGCCTGGTGGCAGTCCAGTGTTTCCGGCCGGGACCATGATCTCACCTGTTGCAATGTCTCCCGCTTTTGCAGGTACTCTGACCTTGCTCTTTTCCAGCAGTATGATCAGAGAGTAAGGATTGACATCGGTGAACAGGAGAATGTTCGACCCTTGGAGATCCTTGACGAACTCCCCCACCCTTCCATGGCCGGACTCTGACAGCTCCACTGACTTGCGCAACAAATTGTTCTTAGTAACCACCATGGCGACTCTGTCCCGAAGACGCTTTCGTAGTTCGTGGATTTGGGATGACCGGACTTTAGTCAGATCGGCAGCTGCGATGACCGGATACTTCTCCAACAGAACTTGCAGCTCGGCTATTGCTTCTTTCTTCCACGCTGCTACTTTTCGGGTCGTCGACATTGTCTTATGCCGCCGTGGTCAGCGGTATCTTTACCAGCGGTCCCATTGAGGCTTTGATCGAGACCGCTTTGATGTTCTTAGGACCTTTCTCAAGCTTCGCCTCCAATCGCGAGATTACCGTCTGGATGTTCTGCACTAGGATATCGTCAGCTATGTCCTCGGTTCCTACTTTGACCTAGATTACAGGCTGATCCTTCATCTTGAGCCTGACATTGCGGCGCTGGCGCTTGATGATATCGTCAATCGGTGCCGTGGGAGGGATCGGTGTCGGCATTTTGCCTCTAGGTCCGAGAATCTGTCCGAGTGTCTTTCCGACCTGGGGCATCAATGGGGCTTCTGCGACAAAAAAGTCGTAGGTTTGAGCTATCTTCCGAGCTTCCTTTTTCGCTCGACCTAGTTTGTCAAGATCTTCGCGTCCGATAACAATGTCGGCTCCTGCGTTCTTGGCCCTAACAGCGAGATCGCCACCAGCTATCACAGCGACTTTCGAATCCTTGTCTGCTGGCGTCGGGAGTTCGAGGTTCTCGTTGATCCTCCCCTCAGGCTTTTTCAGGTCTATCTCGCGAAGCTTGACCGATAGTTCAATGGCTTGTGTGAACTTTCTCTTCTCTGTCTTGCTCCTCACGTCGCCTAGTGCTTTTGTGATTGAATCCTTGGACAAGGGCATCTTACCGTTCTCCTATTGTAATTCCTTTAGCGCCGCGTCATACTGACCCGCATCGAGGTTCTTGATGAACTCTTTCGGTTCTTTAGCGTCTACGGTCACGCCCATGCTTACACATGCTCCGGCGACCTCTTTCACCGCTGACTTTAGGGTTCGTGCGTAGCTGTCGGTTCGTTTCATCTGGGCAATCTTCACAATCTGTTCAGGAGATAGGTTGCCGACCTTCGTGGCCTTAGGTGTTGCCGATCCTTTCTCGACCCCTAATTCCTTTACTATCAAGGCAGATGTAGTTGGTGTGCCGATCTCGACTTCGAAGCTCTTGTCTTCTACGTTCACGAGGATCTTTACGGGGACTTTCATTCCCGCATAGGCTTTTGTGAGCTCGTTGATCTTGTTCACAATTTGCAGAATGTTGACTCCGAGGGGTCCTAATTGGGGACCGAGCGGAACGCCTGCTGTGGCTTTGCCGCCGTCGATTATCGCGTCAACTGTTTTCTTGTCGGCCAGCTTCCCCTACCTCTCCTCGACTTACGAGCTTCACATAATCTGCATGTACTGTTATGGGCAGTGTCGCGAAACCCTCCTCCAAGAGCTCGATAACGACTTCTTGTTTGACCTTGTCGACGTGTGTGATCTTTGCTTTCAAACCTCGGAAAGGTCCACCGACAACCTCAACGAGGTTGCCCACGCTAAGCTCTTCGATTACGGGTTTCGTTACTATGAATCGTTCGATAGCGGCGAGAGAGACGACGCCTTTTGTTCTGGTTCGCGCGTGTCTAGTTCCGGCTATTGCTTCATCGACAAAGTGGGGTCCCATTGCCTCGACGAAGATATAGCCCTTGATCACTTCGGGTGCGAGTATTGCCACGATGGGCAGTTTCTTGGGCTGGATTCTGCTGGCCATGAGGTCCACTACGGTTCTCTCTTGGCCGCTGGTTGTGCGGACTGCGTATATCGAGGTCTTCTGAGTTTGGGTGGCCACGATCTTGCCCTTCTATCGTCCTGCAGCAGCTTGGCTAGCCGGCAACTGGTATAGTCCGACAACCCAGAATAGGATTCTGAGAACGAATCCTATGCCCCCGACAATAGCTACGCCTATCAGGATAATCTTGATATTGAGTTTTGTTTCTTGCCAGTCCGGCTTTTGGGCTACGTGAAACAGGCGTCTCGCGGACTGAAGGAAGTTTCCAATGCCCATGACAAGCCCTCGATTATGGATCGGACTTCGATGGACCCGGCCTTCCCTATTTTAACTATGCTAGTGCCATGGCGTCGCTAGCGCCTTTCAACCTCGATGTTCCACCTTTCGAGAAGTAAGAGGCGATGCTATGATCGCTGGACCCAAGGAGGCTTCTATTCTAAAGCTGACTACAGGATGAGTGAAAGAAGTCCTCTGGCAGTGTGCAATCTGTTTTCGGCCTCGTCCCAAACCGCTGAATGGGGGCCGTCGATTACGTCTTCGGTTACTTCCTCGCCCCTATGAGCGGGGAGGCAGTGAAGGAATATCGCTCCAGGCTTAGCATGCGAGAGCAGTGAGCTGGTGACCCGGTATTTTGGAATGAACGTCGACAGTCGTGTGTCCTTTTCTTTCTCCATGCCCATTGAAACGAACGTGTCGGTGTAAATCGCGTCTGTTCCCTTTACCGCTTCTTCGGGGTCTTCCACAATGCTAATTGTTGCACCGGACGTTCTGGCGGACTCCTCGGCATGTTTGATCGCTTCGGGGTCCGGGCCATAACCTGGGGGCCTAGCGACTGCAATGTCAACCCCGGTCTTGGCGCAGCCTATCAGGAGGCTGTTGCAAACGTTGTTTCCGTCGCCGATGTAGGCTAGTTTTAGACCTTTCAGTCGCTTCTTGTATTGGATAAGTGTCAGCAGGTCCGCCAGAATCTGACACGGGTGGTGTTTGTCCGAGAGACCATTGATCACGGGCGCCTCCGCATTCTCAGCAAGAACGACAAGGTCGTCATGCGAGTAGACACGTGCCATTATCGCGTTGACATACCTATCCAAGACCTTGGCAGTATCCGAAATCGTTTCTCCTCGTCCCAGTTGCATCTCATTCCAGCTAAGATAAATGGGATGGCCGCCTAGTTGCGCGACTGCTGTTTCGAAGGAAACCCGGGTCCTTGTCGATGGTTTCTGAAATATCAAGGCGACCGTCTTTCCTTTGAGTTGTTGTGGAACTCTCGTTCGTCTAGCCAATATCGCAGAGCGCTTTAGGATTAGATCGATCTCTCTGGCGGATAATTCGACTAACGAGAGAATGTCTCTTCCTTTCAGGCCGACCAAGGCTCTCGATGCTTCTCCGCGACTGTTTCGCGTCGAGGATTCTCCTCTTATAAGAACCCGCTTACTCGCGCCCTCTTATCGATCTTGGGGTTGAAAAACGAGTTTAAATCTCGCTGATCGTACATTCTACAATTGAGCTACATGGTAGACCTAGAAATAACATACTGCCAACCTTGTGGACATCAGCCAACGGCGATTGACATGGTAAATCAGCTTCTCGCGACCTATGGCATGCCGCTGAACCGGAAACTGACGGTTTCGCTGAAACCAGCAGACAAGGGAGTCTTTGACGTTGTACTTGATGGCCAGCTTATCTTCTCGAAGCACCAACAAGGTCGGTTCCCGACTATGGAAGACCTCAGGAAACAGATTGACCAGAAGCTTACGATTCCCCTAGAAACCCTGCAATAAATACACTAAAACGACTGGCAATTCCTCACCAAGGTCTCGCCAGGGTACTACACTAGATTCGCTTCATCCAATTAGGTTTCTTACGATAGTCTGGGGCTGGAATGGCTCCAGATCGTCGTAACCCTGGCCTGTTCCGACCATGGTCACGGGCCGACCCATTATGTAGGACAAAGATATCGCGTTACCGCCTTTGACATCAGCGTCGAGTTTCGCGAGGATTATGCCATCAATCTTCACTGCTTGGGAAAAGACCTTGCCCTGCTCTACTGCATCGTTTCCAGTGAGAGCATCAACCACCAGAATCGTCAAGTCTGGTTTCGTAACTCGGACGATCTTTCTCATCTCTTCCAACAAGTTCTGGTTTGTTTGCATCCGCCCCGCGGTGTCTATTAGAACCACGTTTATCCCATGCGCTCGTGCATAGTTGACCGCGTCAAACGCTACAGCAGCCGGATCAGCCCCGTATTGATGTTTTATCATTCTTACTCCGATTCTTCTAGCATGCTCTTCAAGCTGTTCTATCGAGCCTGAGCGGTATGTGTCGCTTGCAGCGAGTATGCATGTCCGGCCTTTCTTCTGGAGAATGTGTGCGAGTTTTGCGATGCTTGTTGTTTTCCCCGTTCCATTGATGCCTACGAACACTATTATCGCGGGCTCTCCAACGTTCCTTTTCTTCTCAACCAGCTCGAAGATGTCAAGTCGTCCAGCTCTATCTAGTACCGACAGTAGTACGTCGCCTAGTATGGCCTTGACCCTTCCTCTGGGATCTGAGAATCTGGCGAACTGAACGTCTTTCAGCTTCTCTTTCAATTCGGTAGCTACGTAATCTGCGACAGAGACTGCGACATCGTTTTCCACCAGCGAAAGTTGGAACTCGTCTAGAACTTTGTCTAGATCCTTTCCTTGGAGCTCTGCCTTGGTTACGCGGTCGTAGAAGTTGGAAAACTGGGCTCTGAGTTTGTCAAACAATCTCTACCGGCCCACCGCCTTTCCTGCGAGCTAGGTCCTCCAGGCGGGCTCTATAGTCCTCGGTCTGGTTAATGATCTGATTCAGCTGTTGCGTAACGTTGATTCGTGCCTTGTCCAGATCGGTCGCTCTAAGGTTGAGATCCTTAATTGAGTCCTCTACAGTTTTTTCCAAACAGACGCCCGCCCCAACTCCGATTATGATGTGCTGAGGATCCTCGAGCTTCGCCTTGACAAAAGAGCCGGAGCCTATTGGAATCAGCATCTCAACGTCCCTTCCAGACTCCTTCGTGCCTTCTAGAGTTTGCTTAGCGGTTTGGGTCTCGGAGAGAGCGCCCGTGACGATGTCAAGTCTTGACGAGAGAACTCTGGCTGACCCTTCCAGCATTCTGATCTCGACAAGTAGCTG
>VBBV01000033.1 GCA_005883695.1 Candidatus Bathyarchaeota archaeon
ACGGAGCCTCTCAACTGTCAACAGGGCTGGCGATCCGTTTTCACAAGAGATTTGCCTCCCTTTCCAAGCGCCTAGTTGGAGATATCGCATCTTTAGCATCCAAGAGTGTTTTCCGAAACCCCCGTCGCGTCACCGCCCTATTCTTCCTGGTCGCGCTGATAGCGGGATACTCCATCTGGGTGATAGGCGACCTCGCCAGCCAACAGGACTACAACTTTCGACAGGCCGAGATACAGGTAGGATCGGACCTGCGTGTTTCACAGCTATCAGGCAATCTCAACCTCAGCTATGCAACGCTCGTGGCCAACCAGTTGCGCAACTGGAGCAACATCACCGGGGCTACACCAGAGTCTGACACCAAGCTCAGCCTCGCCTCTCAGGCATCGCTTATGATCAAAGCGATAGACCCTTCGACCTGGAGGCAGGGGGCCTACTACGAACCTGACTGGTTCACCGGAAACATTGGCACAATTTTTCAGAACCTGCAGAGTACTAGCCAGACTATCGTACTCAATAGGGGCGTTGCATCGTACTACAATATTCTACAAGGCGGGACAGTGAGCGTAAACCAGACTGTGAGTCTCACTGTGATCAGCTTCTTTGGACCAGACTACTCCCAACAGTCCACCGGGCAACCTTTCGGGTTTTCCTATTTTCAACCTGAGGGATGGTCATTCATCCCCTTGAGCCTAATCACCCAGAACCCGTCTCTCCTTCCCGGGGGAACAAACTTTGTCCTGGTAAAGGCCGGACTAGGAGTCTCGTTTACAGACCTCGCCAGCTCGATACGGAGGGCCTATCCGTCCCTCGCAGTCAGCACGACACAAGATTACACGCAAGGAACTGGACCTGTTGTTTCCAACGGAGCCCAAGCAAGCACTCAAGGCGCAGGAGCAGTAATCGCCAATGGGACCCAGAACGTTCTGCGGCTCGGAACAGTTTTCGCCGGGCTGGCAGCATCCATTGGAGTCGGAGCAGTAGCCTACACCGGCTTCAAGGAGAGAGAAAAGGAAACTACTATGTTGGCCGTTCGAGGGCTATCCTACAAACAGATGCTCGGACTCCTCGTCACAGAGGTCCTGCCGTTGGTGATCTTTGCGCTGATATTGGCAACAGTAGTCGGACTGATCACAGTCCGTGGGGACAGTCTCGCCCATAATTCTCTGACCCCGAACTATGCGAGCCTCCTCGCCCCTCGTAGGGTCGTCTTTCCGCCGTGGGCCTCGGAGAACATCTTGGCAATTATTGGTCTATTGTTCCTAGGCGTTTTCCTGCCTGCGATAACGGCTGCACGGAAAGACCTTTCAAAGATGAGCAGAACGGTGAGATTTGCATGACCGCCGTCCCGGTTACAGTGGATTCTCTCGTCAAAGCCTACAAGCTCGGAAGGGTAGAGGTGCAAGCTCTGCGCGGAATTAATCTCAAGGTCGAAGCAGGCGGCATGGTCTCGATCATAGGTCCAAGCGGCAGCGGAAAGACCACACTGCTCAATATCCTTGGAGGGCTGGACAGAGCCACAGCTGGAAACGTTCATGTCGGCAATACAGTTCTAACAGACCTAGATCCGACACGGTTGGTTTACTACCGTCGCCAGATCGTCGGTCACGTATTCCAGACCCTCAACCTAATTCCCACACTAACGGCGGCCGAAAACGTCGAGCTCCCAATGATGGCCGCTGGGACTCCTAGCAGGACCCGGTCGGCTAGAACCAAGGAACTCCTTGGTATTGTAGGCCTCGCCGACAGACACGACCACAAGCCGGACGAACTCAGTGGTGGAGAACAGCAACGGGTGGCTATAGCCGCCGCGCTTGCCAACGACCCTCCTCTGCTCCTAGCAGACGAACCGACCGGCGAGCTTGATAGCGTGAACGCGAAGATGGTCACTGACTTTCTTGTCAAAATAAACCGCGAGCTAGGAAAGACCCTGATAATGGTCACACATGACCAGAACGTTGCAAAGACGGCTAACAACATCATGAGAATAGAAGATGGAGTCATCAAGTCATCGCTCACTCCTAGCCAGATCGCCAGCCAAGACACGTCCAGCTCCTACTTGGACCAGCTCCGCCACCGCATGTCAGAGCTGGAGAAACAGATGAAACAATTGGACGATGACTTCAAGACGGGCAAAGTCTCAGGTGATGAATACGCTGACCAACGCCTCAGGCTCCGACAAGTCAAAGCAGGCCTACAGGATGAACTGCAGAGGCAGGGAGTCATAGGTTAGCTCCGGGATCGGAAAAGCATTTTATACACAAAATCCCCCTATTTCTGTGAGGACTCGTAAGCAAATGTGTAGCACGTGCGCAAAGCACAATCCGGGAAAGAAGAAAAAATCCAAGATGTGAACGAGACGGCCTAAAACCGTAGGCCACGGTCCTTACTTTTTCTGTCAGGAGGTCGGGTAGCCAGTGACAAGCTCAGTCATATCTGCATCAGACTCGGTCGCCCAGTTCAAGTTCAGACGAACCCTAGAACAACTAGCCCGCAAGGAAGGTAGAGGCACAGAACTCATCAGCCTCTACGTCCCCCCAGACCGTAGAATACACGAAGTACTAGCCCAGCTCCGGGAAGAAGCGGGAACGGCTTCCAACATCAAATCACGCACAACCCGGCAAGCGGTCCAGGACTCCATAGAAAGGGTCATGCAACGCCTACGACTGTTTAAGGAACCACCTCCTACAGGACTGGTGATATTCGCCGGGATGATCCCCCAGAATGGTCTCGGGAGCGAACGGATGGAGATCTACGTGCTCACCCCTCCAGAACCGATAACTGTAGGCTTCTACAGGTGCGACGCCCGCTTCCACGTCGAGCCCCTCCTAGCACTCGTCGTCGAGAAAGATACTTACGGAATAATTGTAATCGACGGGACGGAGGCCGTGGTCGCAACCCTCAAGGGACGCAGGGTCGAGATCGTCAAATCCTTCACCTCAGGAATACCCGGAAAGAGCCGTGCTGGCGGACAGTCAGCTAGACGTTTCGAACGAATCCGAGAAGGGGTCACCCACGACTACTACAAACGAGTCGGTCAACACTTCAACGAAATCATGCTCGCCATACCTGACCTGAAAGGAATTATCATAGGCGGGCCCGGACCGACAAAATACGTCTGGTCCGAAGGAGAATACCTGCAATATACGCTAAAGAACAAGGTGCTCTCGGTCGTCGACACTAGCTATACGAGCGAGGCGGGTGTTGAGGAGGTCGTTGAGAAGAGCAGCGAGATCCTGAAAGGGGTCCGCTACAAGGAAGAGAAGCAGATGGTCCAGAAATTCCTCTACGAGCTAGGCCACGAAACCGGCAAAGGGGTCTTTGGTGAGTTACAGGTCCAGAAGTATCTGGAAAAGGGCGTTGTCGATACGCTGTTCATCTCGGAGAAACTGGAGGGTCAACGACTCGTCCTCAAATGCAAGAACTGCGGCAATCTAGAAGAATTTCGCGGAACGAGATACGAGGCACATGCCGTCAAGAGCGAACTCTCCACGCGACCATGCAAGAAGTGCGGCAAGGCAAATCTTGAAGTTGTTGGGGATAGCGATATTATCGATAGCTTTCTATACTATGCGGAGAAGGGCGGAAGCAAGGTCGAAGTTATCTCAGAGGAAACCGAAGAGGGAAGAATGCTCCGAGACGCGTTCGGCAAAATCGCCGCTATTCTACGCTACGCCGCGAACTAATCCAAGGGATTGTCGATGGCCCGGGTCAAAGCGATATTCTTCGACCTCGGAGAGACTCTTGTAACACAGAACATCGAAGACAACCTAGTCACGATGAAGGCCCTGGATAAGATCAGTAAGATCTTGCCTCGCCCCAACTCCCCTTCCGAACTCTTTGCGATCTACAAGCAAGGCTACAGGGTAAACGAAGCCTTTCGCACAAAGCATCAGGTGGAGATTCCAATCCAGGCATGGATGGTACAGCTCCTGAGGCGGGCACTTGGCCAAGAGCCTCAGGACAATCTGGTGGAGGAGGCAATCAAGATCGTCGTCTCCGCCAGAGCGGAAAACGCGGTTGTATTCCCGGACTCGAAACCCCTCCTTGAGAAACTCTCGAAACGAAGGATCAAGCTCGGAATAATATCGAACGTGTCATCCCATGATGTTGCGGTTGAGATCCTTCGTAAAGTCGGCCTGCTAGAATATTTTGACTATGTCGTAACCTCTGCCTTTGTCGGGATTCGTAAGCCTGACCCTGGAATCTTCCTCTATGCACTAATGCAGTACAAGCTGCAACCACGGGAAGCAGTAATTGTTGGTGATTCAGAGAGACACGATGTCTGGGGAGGCACGCTTACGGGCGTGAAGACGGTTCTGGTCTCGAAGAGCCCCTCGGCCGACAGCCTCGCCGATTATAGCTTCGCAAGCCTCGCTGAGGCATCGGCGACCCTAGTGTCTCTATAGGTAGCTGGCAAGGAGCATACCCGCCACACCCAGCAACAGGGAGAATGGAAGGCCAGGAAACATCTCATACTTCGAAAGCGCTTTGAACCCGAGAAAGGTTCCGGCGAGTATCCCGATGGCGGCGCCAAAGAATGAGAGAACGCCTCCAAAATATACGAGGGCTGTTGTCGCGACCAGCGAATAGAAGACCATGTCTCCCATCCCAATTGTCAAGTCCCCAAAAGTAAAAACCGCTCCGGGTAGATCACCTTCCTCAATCGTCTTCGCGAGCTCTCCCACGGGGCCGCGGAACACTGCGACAATATCGTAGACCACGAGCGCTCCGATCAGGACCAGAGCGGTCAGGGGCCCGATCGAGTAGCCCAAGAAAATCCCCGTCAGAGCACCGATTAGCGTCACTCCAATCAGCTGATACTTTCTCGCCCTCCCGAATATCGTAAGGGCAATCGCCACCGCTGTTCCCAGCGAAACGCCTAGGAGGATGATTGTAGCTAGAGGGTCGGCCGGAGGGTTGGGAATCAAGAAGAAGATCGAAGTCGTGTACCAAAAGGATACAGCGAAAGATACAATGAGGACAGCGGCCTTGATCAGCGATCGGATGAACTTCATCCTGCCTCTCCTCACCATGAGAAGCATTGCTGTCGCGCTTGCTCCGAGAGCTATTACAAAGATGACCGCGTTGAGTCCTGCCGAGCTCAAAGTGTCGCCCTGGAAAGGTGTTACTTGGGGCTGCGGAACGACCTGGTTTGAAATCGGATATCCTAGCAGGCCAGTAACGGCCAGGCTTAGAATTACCGGATAGAGATGCCGTAGCCGGGGCTTGAACGCCCTATGTTCTTCCTCTGCCATGGAGCCTTAGATCTCGATAATGTCCCCGGTTTTCGGAGCCTTCGCGTCCAATCCCTGTTCCTTGGAGGCCCATTCGGCGAGCTTCTTGCAGTTTCCTTCCGCGCCGTGCACGATGAACACTTTGGTCTTCTTATCCAGATCGGACAGTGTCAGTTCCAGTTCTCGTCTGCCTCCGTGGGATGAGAAATCGAACCGCTCTACTCTCGCATCCACTGGTCGGGCTTTGCCATGGATGACGAACTTCTTCCTCTCCAAGAGGATCCTGCCAGGGCTGCCAGGCACCTGGAAGCTAACCATGAACACCGCGTTCTGTTTCTTCGCCGCAACATTCTCCATGTAAAAAACGGATGCGCCACCCTTCAACATCCCCGCCGGCGATATTATCACGCCCGCAGTCTTTGCGGCTCTCCTCCGATCATTCCAGCCGTCAACCCAGTGAGCCATTTTACTGGCTCGCTCAAACACTGAGGAGTCCCTTAGAGACGATGGATATTTCAGCAGCATCTCCATCGCGTCTAGAGCCATTCCATCGACGAAAACCGGATGCTCGAAATGGTAATCCGAGAGTACCGAGAGCAGTTCCTGGGATCTGCCAACGCCGAAGGCGGGTACAAGGACAGTTCCGCCTCCCTCGACCACTTCCGTTACCTTTTCGACAAACTCTTTTTCCAAACCATCGCGAACCGGGTGGTCTTCCGTAGCGTACGTACCTTCGATGATGATCGCGTCCAAATCCTTGTAGTTGCCGGGATCTGCGCCGTCGACGAGCCTAGTCGGTTGACGATTGAAATCGCCAGTATACAATAACCGTTTGCCTTCGGAATTGATTATCGCCTGAGCACTACCCGGTATGTGGCCCGCGTTGACCAGAGTTAGAGACGCGTCCCCGACATCGATCGACTGATGATACTGAAGCTCCCGTGTGTGCTTCAACATCGTCTGAAGATCCATGAACTCGTATGGCGCGTAGTATCCGCTGAGCTTCAGGAAGTCTTTGATGATCAGACTAGTAAGCGTGAAAGTTGGTTGCACACCGTAAAGCGGGACCCCGCCGTGAATGTAGAATATCGGAGCAGACCCGACATGGTCCAAGTGCGCGTGTGTAAGCACGATCGCCTCCACTTCTTTCGGAGGGATGTGCATCGGGAATCCAACGTGATGGTTTACCATTACGCCATAGTCGAGAACGAGGTACTTGCTGCCGACGCTTACTGCGAATGCGGACCTGCCTACTTCTTGGCAGGCGCCCAAGAACCTGATCTTCATCCGTTCACCGTAACAGTATGAAATGGATTATTTCGAGAAATTCTTGTTCACTCTACGAGTTGACGGGTTTGAAAGACTACAATAAAAGCCCTACAACTGAGTCTCCGGAGAGATTTTTAGGCACGATAAGCTAAGATGAATCCAGCTTACTCAGTTGGTGTTAGGGTGCCAGTTCAGCTCCTCGTAGATTCGAAGAATCTCAAAGGCTCCACTTTGGTCACAGGGTTCCACGGCGTGGGACAAACAGGCTACATAGCTACCTCCTACATGATACACGCACTGAAGGCCGAGCGAGTAGGCTTTGTCCAAGTCGCAAACCCTCCACCGTGGGTCGGGACAGCAGACGGTGGCCTGGTGACACCTTTCGAGGTCTACCGAAGAGGCAAGACGGTCTTGGTTAAACTGGAATTTTCTCCCCATAGATCGGAGGAGGCGGAGTTTGCTAAGGTTCTGGCAAACTGGGCTGTGAAGGGCAAGTTCAAGGACGCGATTCTTATCGGTGGGTTGGATTCATCTTTCAGGAACAACAACGACGAATTCTGCGTTGTTCCAACCGGTGCGTACCTTGACCGAGCAAAAGTGTTCAAGGCACCAATCCTCGAACCCGGCCTACTAGTTTACGGGCCACTTGCAGTGATGTTGAGCGAGTTTGAAATCCACGATTTCCCTGCCGTTGCAGTTCTTCCCTACGCGGAGCCAGCTCGCGCTGACCCTGCAGCCGCCGCGCTAGCGATCCGAAAGATTTCAAAAGCGTACAATTTCAAGGTCAACCTGAAAGAACTGTTGAAGGACGCGAAGCTTATCGAGCGGGAGTATGATCACAAATCTAGGCTTACGAAATCGCATGAAAGACTGTATGCCTAGCCCAGTCCCCGAATGATCGAGCCTACAATATGATCCGGCTTCGACCCCTTCGCCTGGACTCTGATGACCTTGAGCTTCGAAGTCGCTCCGGAGAGTTCCTTTCGAAGTGTCGCGCCATATTCGCCCTCGGAAATAAGGAAAACTTGTTTCGGTGAGAATCGCTTCACCCAGGAGGCTACTTGCTCTGCCTTCTGCTCGTACATTCTCGGGTCGTGACTGTCAAAACTCTCGGTCTGCGCTAAAGGAAAGGTCTCATCAAGTTCAATCGGCACTGGTCCGAACGGGATTGTGTAGAAGCAGATAGACACGTTTGACTTGTTTGCGAGCTTGCTGACAATTGGCAAGTTTCGCGGGTCCTCGTGATATGGTCTCCTCCAGCGGCCAGGCAAGAGAACAACAGCTTTTCCCCTTTCTCCTGGAATGCGCGACATCCGTATACCGTAACGAACCATCTCTGGCCTGTGATCGCTTGCCTCACCGAAATGGGAGATTCCACGAGGCTTAACGGTCGGCGTGAACTGTTCCAGAAAGGCGGAATACTGAACAATCTTCGCTAGGAACTTCTCGAACGCGGGGTTAGCGTAAGCCCGATGCTCGAGTAGCTCCCACAAATGACCCGTCCTAATCGCTTCTCGTATCCTGCGCAACTCGGAGAAGCAGGCGAGAAGGTTGTGTTTTGACAGGAGTTGCTCTCTCTCAGAGGTGTCGAGACGCCTCATCTCCCCAGGGGTGGTGCTGTTACAGATCCTGCATAAACAAGAGAATTCCTCGATTTGGGCCAGTTCGTACGTCCCGTCAGAGGTGAGGTACCTGCCTGTCCGAGCATAGAGCGCGTAGGCAGCTGAATCGAACATGTCGCATCCAAGAGCGACTATGAATGGGAACATCGCAGGGTGGCCCGCGCCGAAAAGGTGCAGAGGTCGGGAGTGAGGGAGACCCTTCTTAGCAGCAACTATCATGTCCACCAGAACATCGAAGCGCTGCGCCTCCATCAATTCCGTAGGGCTACCGAGCGCATAGATTGAGAACGGTCGCTTTGCCATCTCCGTGGCGGACCGAGCGACCTCTTTGATGTGGACTCCGCCCTGGACTGGACCCATCCATAGGATGTCCTTCCGTTTGATTTTCTTGAGAGCTTCGTCGGCTCTGCGAATCGTCTCGTCAACGGTCCATCCGGCTCGTCTAGCATCGCTGTGAAAGCCCGTTGGAAAATCAAGAATTATTCCAATATCAGTATTAATCTTCTCCTGGTAAACAACGATCTCCGAGGGGTTTACCCCCACATGTCCATACTCAAGAATCTGGTATGCCCCAGAATCTGTCGCCACGGTCTCCTTGAAGCCCAGGGTTACGTGGACATCCTTCGGTAGCTGACCCGGTCTCCCCCTCTTCAAGAGGTAAGCATTGGTCATTATCGCTTCGATTCCGGCCTCGCGATAGAATTTTGGATCTAGAACTGGACGGTTCGGGTCCACGACGGGAAACATGTGAGGTGTTTGAAAGCTACCCCTCTTCGTGGTCAGTGTTCCAATTCTGCCGAGAAGATCCTTACCTTGTACCTGAAAGGACAAAACGGGATTTAGGCCTTGACGCCTTTTTCCCTCATAAATTCATCGAAGACTCTCTGAACCCGCTCAGCAGCAGGACCAGCACCTTCGATAATGCCCTTCTCGTTGACCCGAATCCTGTCCATCACAACAATCACTCCAGCCTCATCCATAACGCGGACCATTCTGGGGAAAACCCGTTCAAGCCTCTCACCAAGACTCTGGAGATCAAATGGCTTCTCGAAGCTAGAAATCTGGACAATAGTATCGCCGTTCAGGAAGACTTTGTGTATATCCCCTGCATCCGACTTTGCATTCGTGAGACAGACGCTGAGGGTCTCCGTATCAACCCCGGTCAGAGTGCCGATGAAGGTCTTTCCCTGCGTCGTCAAGACGCTAACGTGCTTTTGGAGAAGATTCGACAGTTCTTCCATGAATTTCCGGCCCGCGGTCGAAGACAGTTATTCCAGCACCCTTGAGGCGTGCGGACCCGGAGACTGCTATATCACCTTTGGTTCAGATACGGTCGTTCTCGGCATCTTCAGGTCTGCTACGATAACCCTCGCTTCTCTCGCGTCTTTAGCAGAAGCGAGGATAGGCAGATCGAGAATCTCAAACCGTCGTGAGCATTGAGAACAAGTCTTGCTCTTGTTCCTAGAATCAGCAATTTGATGCGTGTGGCAACGCGGGCATTTAATAATCCAGAACCTCTTTTTCTCGGTCATAGCGTCCTCTCCAGTTCCAGCGGATCGTAGCGAGCAAGCCAGTTTACTATTCCTGACCTGCCAGCTCTCGCCCTTGACAAAGCTCGTAATGCTTCCCTGTAGACTGCCAAGGCCGACTTTCGAGTAGTGTCAATCTCATACACTTTTCGGGGTCCGAGAAGCAAACGGGACTCTTGGAGGCACACATCTAATATCTCTGCTTCCGTGTTTTCCCATGCCTTGCGTTTGGTCCACCCTCTCGCTCGCAGTCGCTTATAGAGGACAACTGGGTTCAGACGAAGAACTAGGGCCATTTTCACTGAGGCTTTGGGGAGAAATCTTCCAATCAAGTGGGTTGATAGAACGATGCTCTCTGGTGATCGCGACAACGCTGCCAGTCGCCTTCGAAGCTGTCCCTCATCTACAACGTAGGTTTTCCTAGCTCGGTCAAAGTGTGTGTAGAGCCTTTCTCTCCTTACCAGTTTGCCCAGTTCAACCATGTTGAAGCCTGACCTTCTCGATAGGCTCTTGGCCAGCACAGTTTTTCCAACTCCAGGTGTACCCGTTATGAGTATGATGCTGGCCAAGTTTGTGGTCTAGTGCTCCGGCCGGGACATTCAGGCTCTTTAGAGCCTTTTGAACCCGGGTCGCCGGATCGAGAGTCCGGCATACTTTCGGCCAAACTTGTGGACCGGGCTATACTACCGGAGCAAAGGCTCCCAGAAAATAAGTTTCAGTTAAGGGTTAGCCTTTTCCCGTATACGTTAAGATTCTGGTTTTTGCTTGTTTGCAGTTCTTCTAGATGCGCGAAAGTAACTATTCTCTTTCTGTAACTATTTTTTTCTGCATACTATTATGTGACCCCCCCGGGGTGGTCGATTTTCGCGCGCTCTGCCCTTCACGAAACCGTGCTAGAACCCGGTTCGCGCTTCGCTAGCTTAAGAGCGGCAGGAGGGGCAGTAGCCCCCGTCCTTTCTTATGAGTAGAGATCCCTACGTGCCAGGTGCGACCACCATTGGCATGGTTTGCAAAGATGGAGTTTTACTGGTATCAGAACGTCGGTACGCGTATGGAAGCTTCGTCATGAGTAAATCCGCGAAGAAAGTATTCCCCATTACGGACAAAATAGGCGCCGCCTGCGCGGGCATCGTGGGTGATATGCAGGTCCTGACCAGGGAAGCTCGGGCTTGGATGAGCATCTACCAGTACGAGAGGGGGAGGCCGGCAATTGTGAAGAACACGGCCAAGCTCATCTCCAACCTTCTGTCTAGCCGTCGCATATTTCCCTACCTTGCAGAGACGATCATCGCTGGCCTTAGCGACGGAAAACCCGAGCTCTACGTGTTAGACCCCATAGGATCTGTTCTCCCTGACAAGTTCGCCGTAGTGGGGACAGGAGCTCAAATCGCTATAGGTGTTCTGGAACTAGATTACAATGAGGGGCTGTCTGTTGACGAGGGTGAGGCTCTACTCCTTAGGGCGGTAAGATCGGCGATAGCCAGAGATATATCCAGCGGGGACGGTGTTGACTTGATGGTCATCACTGAACAGGGAGTCAGAGAAGAAACCCCCCGGTTCTCCTAAGACCAACTTCTGGCACTCTACCGCTTCACGAGTAGTTTGCCCAAGGGTGGATATCGCGTAGAACTTGGCCAGAGATGACCTGCATGGTAACGAGTACAGCCCCATTATAATCACACGATTCCGTCTTACCATTGAGAGATGTGGGCCCGTTACGACCGCTGATATCTTACGCGGATTGCCGCTCAGATTGGTCTATGCCGATTATCGATTTCCTAACAGCTCGACTTGTCTCTTGCCCTTCGTGAGCCTTGAGACCCGCAGAATCCCCGCCAGTTCTAGTTTCATCAGTTCCCGGTTGAGCTCTCTAAAACTGACCTCTCCAAAGTTTGACCTGAGATCCTTTAGCAAATCAACATCTGTCATTGCACCCTTCTTCTCCAGAATATCCACTATGGATAGGGACATGGGCCGGGGACTCCATATCTTGGTCAACGCCAGGTTCACAGGAGAGATCCTAAGCAATGCCGTCTTTGTTACGGTTTCGGAAACAGGTTGCTGAAAAGAATCGACGTTGACCATTTCCAGTACGGAGGCATCTTAAGGAAGGTGGAGAGAGTTGGACTGGGTGAAGAAGTAGATGCCGACGAAGAAGAAAGGTAAGAAATCCTCAAAGAAAAGCGGTAAGCGATAAACACTCGGACGCGCTGGGGTAATTGAGACTTGCTCTAGCCAAGAGCAATCCCTAAATCGTTAGGAGTCGTCCCAAAGTCAAGAGAGAGGTCTTGACGGCAGGCCTCAACGGAATACGCGTAGCACTGTTCCTTGTTCCTTGCTGCTCTCGTGCTCAGCGTATCGGTCTTCGCGGTTGTCCCTGCGATAGATGTCTCATTCTACCTTCCTCTGGGAGGCGGCAGGCCAGCATCTGATCACTCGCCTAATCCTGAACCGTTCATGGAAACAGGCGTAGTTGGAAATGTTAGCATCGCCAATATTCGACCAGTCTGCAGTGTACCGCAAAATGGTACGAGTATCGTTCCTTCTCCGAACACCTCTACTGAGATGGTGTCCTCTGAGTTTTTCGTTCCCCTCTGCCATTCGTTCGCCTTCTCAACCAGTCTAGCGAGTAAAGACTCTCCTTCCTTGACAATGGCTGGTCCCGCTCCACTTTCCACTTGATCGAGTGGAGCTTAGCTTCTTCCTCTCCGAGAGGAGTCTTCGAATCTTCTATGATCTTGATTAACATGTGAGGTCCGGATATTCCCTTGTTCCTCTGCATCCTCAGCCTTCTCTCCAAATTTCAAGCATTATTTTCAACCGGGTTTCCAGTCAACCATCGCGTCAGTCGTTAGGAGGGCGACCGCTATGTTTGTTTCTTTCGAATCGTCTCCCTCGGCGGACCCGTCTGCTCTTAGCATTACGCGCGGGTTGCCTACGCTTCCCAGAATCCTCCGTCCCCACTCTTACAACCTCCCCACCGTTGACGTTCTCTATTGCATCTCCCCTAACTGGAACCTCTCGGGACAATGACTGAAATTCTTCAATCACAACTTCACAGTCCTCGTACACTCAAGACAGTATATTCTCTTCGCCTGGGTCAGCTTCCTCATTGATGCTTCTCTAGTAGCCTTCCAGCTCTTCACATTTGCTTTTTCAGTTGTCTTCTCTTCCGATAGTAGCTAGCTCAGAAGCTGGAGCGGTTCTGATCTCGAAGGTTCGGCTTAGTGGGGGCCGAACGATGCCTTCACAATGTTATTCTTCGGGTCTTCCTTTCAGACCTGCGTTCAAGCTTGGGAAGTTTTACTTCGAGAATACCTTCAGTCATGCTTGCTGACACTTTTTCTGTATCTATGCTTTCGGCAAAGCCTATGTTTCGGCGGAATGTTGAGAAAGCTCTTTCCCTGTGCAAATAGGTTTTTCCCTCTTCCTCGATCTCCACCTTGGATTCCGCGGCCAACGATAGCTCGTTCGTGCCAGCTTGAATATTCAGAGTTTCCTTCTTCAATCCCGGAAGCTCTGCTCTTACGAGGTATTCGTTGTCGGAGTCGATAACGTCAACGTAAGGTATTCGCGTCGGCAGTTCATATTCAATAGGCCACTCGAATCCCCGGAACGGGTCCCAAGGGATTAAGGTCATTGTGTCCAACAACTTGTCGACTGAATGAGTAAAA
>VBBV01000113.1 GCA_005883695.1 Candidatus Bathyarchaeota archaeon
GATGAGTTCGTCAAAGCCGGAGACTGCAATCTACCTCAGCGATGATGACAAGACCGTGCGGAACAAGGTGTATCGTTATGCCTTCTCCGGTGGGCAGGCGACGAAGGAAGAACATCGGAAGAAGGGTGGAGACCCTGATGTTGATGTTCCGTTCCAGTGGCTCTACATGTTCTTCGAGCCCGACGACAAGAGGATAGAGCAGATACGTGCCAAGTACAAGAGCGGCCGGATGCTAACAGGAGACCTGAAGGACATACTCATCGAGAAGGTGACAACATTTCTCAGCCAGCACCGGCAACGCCGGGAGAAAGCCCGCGAACTGGTACCTCTGTATAAGAAGGACGGGACACTTGCACGGGAAATGTGGAAGCGTGACTTCGCCAAGTCATAGTTCATACGTCAGAGGTACCTTTCTAGTATAGCAGCAAGGAAAAGGGGTGGATTCGTTGTACGACGCGGAAGCTCTCAACTCGTTCCGGAAATCAGGCCAGATCATTGCAAAGCTCCGGAAAGAAATACCCTCCATTGTCAAACCGGGAAAGCCTGCATTGAAGATATGCGTGGAGCTAGAAAGCAGGATTCGAGAGCTCGGAGGCAAGCCGGCCTTCCCAGTCAACATCGGGATCAACGAGATTGCCGCACACTACACCTCACCTCCGGGCGATACTCTAACCATCCCTTCTGGGTCAATGGTGAAGGTCGATTTCGGGGTCCACGTTAATGGCTACGTCACCGACACGGCGGTGACCGTCTTCTATGATCCCAAATTCGAGCCGATGGTCAAGGCTGCTGATGATGCGTTGCAGAATGCGATCAAGGCGTTCAGAGGGGGAGTCAAACTGTCAGATGTGGGACGGGTCATTCAGACGACGATAGGAAAGTACGGGTTCCGACCAATCAGCAATCTCACAGGTCATAGCATCGAGAGGTATAGCATACACGCGGGGAAATCCGTGCCAAACGTTCCAGTGCTTACGGCTGGAAAGGCAAACGAAGGAGAAGTGTTCGCTATAGAGCCCTTCGTGACCCTAGCCGACGCTGCAGGCTCCGTTACAAACACGTTACCCGCCCAGATCTATCGCTATATCAAGTCGAAAGGGGTCAAGAATGACGAGTCCAAGAGAGTCCTCGACGACATCTACACCCGATTCTCAACCTTGCCCTTCGCGCCTCGCTGGCTGGAGGACAAGTTTCCTCGAGAAACCGCGAAGCGCGCGATGTTGGACTTGGTCCATAACAAGTGCGTTGGCGGATATCCAGTCCTCGTGGAGGAGACCCGTAGACCGGTTGCCCAGTCAGAACATACTGTCCTAGTTGGACGGGACAGCTGTACCGTTCTTACGGCTGAATAACGAGATCCCAAGATCGCCTATTATCAGCCCTGATCGCTGATCTGAACAGGCACATCCAGAAAGAGGGATGATCCACGCTTGAAACGTGGATAATTCTCGACCGATCCAAGCCCAAATTGTGCTTTGAACCGCCTGATTCGCCTGGAATCAGCGCCAGACGGCGAGAGTTCTAGAAATAAGGAGGTCTTAGCGACCCTATCTCGCGTCGCATAAGTGGTCGCTCCAAGTCCTATTTCTTCGGCGGACCTTCAGTATAAATTCCGTTGATACTGAGATCCCCGGTGTTACACTGAGTGCACTTGCCAAGCGTCTTGAAGACAAAGTCCCCCATGGCGAAGTTCTTGATCTGTTTGAAGCTGCACTGGCCACACTTGACTATTGAAAGTACTTTGATGGGTGTGTACGCACCTATCCTGATTCCCCTTCTCATCCTCGTCACGGTAAGAAGAACGAACGTGAAGGCGAGAACAGCAATAGTGACATAGAGTATGGCGATGTTTGGGTCTGTGATATCTCCGCCGAAGACGAGCCCGATGAAGTAGAGGCCAACTACCGCCATTATAGCGGCTAGTATGGTGATAACTACTGATGAGCCACGACGTGGCTTAGGCTGCGACACCTACGACTTGTCCTTCTATTGACCGATACCGATGGTGTTGCCGATACCGGCGACTATTATAGTATCGCCTGGCTTGCTCCGTTCCAGGATGAGGCTCTTGATCCTCTCGATAACTTTCTCTCCAGCCTCCATGATCTCCTTCTTCATCGGCGTAATCGCTTCCTGAATACTCTCCTTAACGATAACCGCGTAGACCGGAATCTTGTGGACAGTCGCTTCCTGTTCAATCTTGTACCGCTCGGTGCCGATCCCGCCGATAGCCGCCCCGATTCCCTCGCTGATCTCGCCTGAGGTCTCGCCCTCGAACTTTACCGCCGCGTCCACCATGACCACCATCGAGACCTTGCCAACATTTTCTTCGATGATCGTCTTGATGGCGTCCCCCGGTTTCCCGACGTTTCCGCCAGGACCCTCCGCCTTCAAAGCGATCACCCTGCGATCCTCCATCATCGTCTCCGCAACAACAACATCCTTCTCGACCTTCCGCTTCTCCTTGTCCTTCATCAACCGCGACGCGACAAGCGGTCCGATACCGTCCCCTATCGGCTGACCCTCGGCGAAAGCCTTCGCCGCACCCAGATACGCCTCCGCCTCCTGAATAATCAACGGAAGCAATGCCTGGAGCTGGATGATGATGAATATGCTGTTAGTCTTCTTCCCCATCAAATAGAAGTGACGGATAATCCTGTAGATCGTGTTAAGAGCCCAAGACGCCTCCACGAGGTTCTCCAGGTTCATAGCCTGGGAAGAATCAGCTCCCGGCGCGATCCTGCGAACATCCTCCTTGAACTTCGCATCCCTAACATCCAGCAAATGATCAATCTTACCCACGATCCCAGCCGGATCCATGTCGACCGGCGAGATCAAGAACTGCTCCATCAACACATTGATCTGTGGACCCGGATCAGTCAAGGGTTTTCCGATCTCCTTAACGGTCTTCAACGTCAGATCTTTCGCGGAGTTTCGGAACATGTCCAATCTCCGCAACCCCTTATCGATCTCCCAGAGAAACTGGCGCATCTGAAGCTTCTGACCAAACCCGAAGAACAACGCGATGAAAAGAACAGTGAAGAGCAACTGGCTAATCGTGCCCAGATTCCCGAGCAATCCACCTAGAAGATCATTTTCATGGAGAGAAACAGGCAGCAATGAATAGGCACCGGACTATGCTCAACATTCCGGTCTGAACATTATAAACGTTGATCCCTAAGACTGAACAGCACTAGCCCAAACTAGACCGAAAGATATCCAACAAACAAAACACTCCATCATCGCCCAGAACAGAAAAATGAGGTTGGCAGCGGTCCAAGCTTCGCGTGGGCTTTCGCACCACACTACCACATAGATCGCATGGGAGATTCACTTCCGTGTTCGGAATGGGTACGGGTCCTAGCTCCCACCTATGGCCGCCAACCCCGTGAACAAGCCACCTCGGAATCGGCTAGATAAGCCTTCTCCGAAATCAGGCCTCGAAGCATACGTCGGGGGCGCTTCAACCGGGTGATAATATGGTGAGGAAGGTTCACTCTTTCTCCTTGATACTAGCGCAATCAGAACAACTAGGAATAGCAGAGCTGCTCCGGCGATAATGAAGATGAAGGGAATCCCAGAGACCTTCAAGTTCGTCAGGTTTGGAATCCCGTTCACCGTAACTGTCACAGTGTCTTGTCCCGAAGAGAACCCGGGTTTCGAGGCTTGAATCGTGACAGTTGGGCTTGAAGCCTGAAGCGGTGTACTATAGACGGCGGTGTAGTTTCCGTTGCCTCCATCCGTCGGGGCTGAGAAAGCCCCTCCTGCTGAGGAGGAGAGGAAGATCGTGGCCCCCATCACCGGACTAGTTCCATTTGTGACTCTAATCTCTAGGACGATCTCCCCCCCTGGAGTGATAGATGTTGGACTGGCCGCGGTGGCGACCGTCAAAGGTGGGAAAGGATTCACAGTGATCGTGGTCTGGGCGGAACCGCTCAGAAAGCCAGTCTCGCTAGCCACGACCTGAATTATCGTACCGGTAGTGGAACTCACTAGAGGCGCTGTGAAATTGGAATAGTACAAGCCTGGACTACCGGGGACTGGTTGAGTGAAACCGCCCCCAGCCGAGGAGGTTAGAGCAAGCGTGACTCCGGTCTGTGGAGCTGACCCGTTCGTCACGGTAATGGTAAGCGTGGATACCTGTCCGGGCTTTAAGCTCGTTACACTCGGAAATATTGTTGCTTGCAGCTTGGGAGCGATCGCCCCTAAAGCGTACACATTATAGTCGTCAGAGCCGAAGAACACTCTGCCATCAGCAACCGCCGGGGACGACCAGATTGCAGCCCCAGTCACGTACCTCCAAAGCCTAACCCCCGAAGTGGCGTTCAGCGCGTAAAGATAATGGTCGTTTGACCCGACGAGGACCATGTTGGAGCCAAGCGAGAGAGCGGGAGAGGAGGAGACTGCGGCTCCGGTTGCAGCCACCCATTTCTGCGCCCCCGTTGTAGCGTTGACAGCGTAGATGTTGCCCTTGCCTGTTCCAAAGTAAACGACTCCATTGCTGACCGCGGCAGAGGTAGAGTTCGAGTTTCCTGTGTTGAACGACCAGTCAGTCGCGCCGGTCATCTCGTCCAGCGCGAAAAACTTGGTTGCAGTGCCGATGTAAACCCGTCCATAAGCTATCGCCAACGCGTTTCTGACAGCTACGGCTCCGCCGGGTACTACTCTCCATATTGCCTTGCCATTAGTCTCGTTGAGAGCGGTGACAGATCCATCGTCCAGTCCAAAGAAGACCCGACCACTATCCACCGCCGGCGAGGAGGCCACGGTAGAGGAAGGAAGTGTTGCGTTTGCCCAAAGAACAGCACCCGTGCTTGCGTCCAAGGCAACAAACTGCCCAAACTGGAAACAGCCCGAGGCGCACCAGTTACCGTAGAAGACTTTCCCGTCTGCGATGGCGGGTGATGATGCGATGAAATAGTTGAGAGTGCCTCTGCCCCAGACTTCGGAGCCTGTCTGCTCGTTGAGCGCGTACAGAATCCCTCCGTTTCTAGACGCAACATATACCATACCGTTTGCGACCGCAGGCGAGGAAAAGATGACACTTCCAGTGTTGAAGGACCATTTTTGCTGGCCACTGTACTCGTC
>VBBV01000114.1 GCA_005883695.1 Candidatus Bathyarchaeota archaeon
TCACCTGCGCCACCATGAACAATGATTGTCGAACTTGCCAAATCGTGTCGCGATGTCGAGGACGTGAACGAGATATAAGAGTCGACTTGGTCCGAGAAACAATCGGCAATGCTGACTCAGTTTCTCAAGATTAGCCGTGAGTCGATCCAGAAAGCCGCGGCAGCGATACAGAAGGGTGGACTCGTAGTCTATCCGACGGATACGGTGTACGGGCTTGGATGTGATCCTTTCGATGAGAAAGCGGTCAACACGTTGGCAAAAGTGAAGGGTAGAAACAAAGGGAACTTCCCGGTCCTCGTCGGTACTCTTAGAACGGCAAGAGAACTAGGCGATATCAGCGGCGAAGTTGAAGCGCTAGCCTTGCGATTCTGGCCAGGGCCATTGACGATTGTAGTTTCTTCCCGAGCAACACTCCCTCTCCAAGTAGTTGGTCCCGAAAAAATGATTGGCCTTAGAATCCCAGGCCGACAGGATACGTTGGATCTCATCTCGAAGTCTGGAGGGTCCCTTTTGGGGACCAGCGCAAATATTTCGGGCGATCCGTCGCTGAGTAAAGCGGAAGATGCGCTAAAGGTGTTCGACGGCAAAGTCGACATCGTGCTGGATGGAGGCTTGATGTCTACGGGCGTCGAGTCAACAGTTGTCAGAAAGGTCAAATCAGGCATTCAGGTTCTCCGCGAAGGAGCCATTAGTCGAGGAGAGCTCAGAACTGCTCTCCCATCGAGCATCGAACTTCAAAACTGATTCAAGCTTGCTAAGCGACTTCAACCTCCTTGTATCTAGCGCCAGAGGCAACGAGCGGGAGGCAAACTCGGAACTGTGGTATCTAATAGCCGAGCTAGGAGACCGGTCCGCGGAAACCAGCTACACTCCAGTCAGCGGCCTAACTGTAGCCAAGACATCCCTTGACCCGGTTGAAGTGATACAGAATCTCCGCTCGATCTTGAAGGAGAAGCCTTGGGAGTTTCGGTACGTACTAAAGGTGAAACCGGTTCAGAGAGTTGTACCCTGCGAGATAGCCGCCATCGGAGATGCTGTTTCGGAGAAGTCAGGGGCGATTCGAGATGGCGAAACGTTTCGCGTATCCATTGAGAAGCGGCGGAGCGATGTTTCTTCAAAGGATGTCATCGACGCGATTGCTGCGAAGATTGCCAGAAAGGTGGATCTACGGGATCCTGGGAAGATAGTTCTGGTCGAGATTATTGGTAGGGTGGCTGGAATCGCGGTTATTCCGCCTGATGGTATTTTGGGAATTGAACGGGAAAAGAGGAGGCTCTAGTTCTCTAGCACTAACAGAGCCGAGCGCTCGATTACTAATCTCTTCAACACGTCATTCTCAACTTCACCTGGCATCCTCGAGGAGTTCAACTCCTTTTCAGAGATACTGTAAGCCTTCTGCAAACAGTCCATTTTCTTTGAAGTCTTCATCTCCAGGACTGTATCGTCCGTGGTTCCTCCAACAACCTCTGTTGCTCGCTTACTCAAAGCGCTAGAGTCGAGATTTGTTTCGGAAAGCCCGACTAGGGCTAGCTCTTTGCTGAACTCGGTTACGCCAAGAAGCTTGATTGCCTCAACTATCTGGTGTTCACCTGAAGCGAAAAGCAGGAATTCCATTGAGAGGTGCTTCGCTCTTCGATCCTTGCCCCTGAAAGAGTCAATTGCGTTTCTCGCAGCGAAAACCAGGTGCTCCCTCCCGGCGACCCTATCAGCACGTAAGAGCTGAAGGTCAACTCCATCAAACGATACTCGCAGATGCTGCAAGACCTTCTCTGAGTCCACGACCCTGGCATTTCTGAATCCCTGGATCATTAGGAAGTATGAGCCGATTTTCTCGCTTATCATGGGTCCGAGGCCAAGAGCTTGCGAATGAGCGAGGCGTTCAGTCCGCTTCCTTTCAACTCTCGTATCACGCTGATGGTCTTCCCCTTTGATCGGAGGTTCCGTTTGATGAGGTTAATGGCTTCCAATCTCTCCCAGGGAAAGATGATCCATTTTGAGGTCGTTTTGGCGTAGTGGTTGGGTTTGAAGATGCTTTTCGGTTTCAGGTAGATAGTGCAGAATCGGATCTCCTGAGCCCCTTTTCGGCGGAGATGCCTGTGTGCTATGCGGAGGCTTTGTCCTGAGTCGGCGACATCGTCAACAACTAAAACACGTTTCCCGATTACTTCAGAGGTGACAGGCTGGGTGATCTTGGGCCTTTGCGCTGTGACTCCGATGTTCTTGTAGAATTCGACTTTCATGTTTGCGAGGTTTGGATTCTCCAAGAGATCGCTCATGACGCGAGCGGGGGGCCATCCTCCTCTAGAGACTCCCACGATGACTTGGGGCGAGTAGCCGGAGCTTTTGATCTGCCGGGCAAGCTCTATCATCATGACATAGACTTCGTCCCAGGTCGGAGCAACGTATTTCGGATTCTGCAATAGATCATAACCTGTGAAGCTTTCTGGGTTTTCGAATTCTTGTTCCATTAAGGCTTTGTTAGTCAGGTGATGATTGTCTCTGCTAAACCCAATATACGGGTTGGGAAGCGGCTTGTTTGGCGTTCCAAAGATTTAGTCGAGTTGATCATCGGAAGGACGCCAATGATGTGGACTGACCTGCACCGAGGGCACCTCGCCCGGATGAAGAAATGCATCTCCACTGAAATTGAAGCCAGCCCGGAGAATGCACAATGTCTGATGATCGAGGTTTGTGGTATCCACAATCCCATTTTGGTTAGCAATGGAATTGTCAGGAGCAAACAGAGGTAATTAGGTGGAAACCATCGGCGTCCCTTTTATCGTGAGCCCATGGCAATATTCGTATTGATACCTTATGGAAAGGAGTCAGACAACTATCTCCCAACCTCAAGTATCACAGGCGACCGATCCACGGAACGCTTTTATTGAGGCCGTCCTCGCTAGCCGGATCCTCCTGATTTTGATCCGGTAGCCCTACACGAAGAACGAGAACTAGCTGCTTTCAGGATTCGAGAGGATTCCCAGTGAAACCAAAAAGCCCACCAACAACTCTACCCAGATTCGCACCTTGAAAAAAATTAGACGGAGAACTGGACATGAAAGACAAGACAAGAATTCTGGCGAACTCGCCCAGAATCACCCCTGTTCTCGAATCTGGGACCCCGTCTCTACACTGCCCGAGAAATCGTTCTTGACAGGACGATAAAACGGCAAGTTTCGCCTCGGCGTCCAAGCCGAACCATGCCTCGAACGGCGAGACTCGGCTGGAATCCCTGCCAGACAGCGGATGACCTCTCCAGAAAAGGGGGGTATTGTTCAACGACTTTACGACGCAAGAGCGGCTGACAGGAAGCTTTCCGGTCGTGAAATCGCCCAATACCTGCCCTGATCTAGAATCCGGGAGAACTCGTTTGACTCTCCCGAAATTCGTTCGGATTTGTCGTCTTCTCTGCCTGGTCATCCAAGCCGGAATTACGCCCCGATTGCTTGGACTCGCCTGTTATCAGTGGCGGACAGGAAATGGTTTTTGGAAAATAGGGGGGTCTTAGCGACTCGACCTCGTGCCGCATGAGAGCACTCTCCGGACTAGCCAGCGAAACTAAACCGATTCGCGCGGCCATGAATGGCCGAGAGTCTAGTCAGACCATTTCGAAGCCGAGACTATCGGAATGAGCGTTTCAGTATCAGTAACATCACCGATCGTCTTGATGCGTTCAACAATAAACCAGTAGATGCTCTGGGCATCAGGTTCAAGAAGCTTCCTAGGAACCTCGACAACAGCCATGATATCATGCCTGCCCGGAATGACGTGAACCTCCTTGACCTCCGCTAACTTGAACA
>VBBV01000115.1:0-1618 GCA_005883695.1 Candidatus Bathyarchaeota archaeon
TCCTGAAAATAACTCTCGCGCAGGCGAAGGCACTAGAGGAGAAGTTCCAGTCTAAGGGACGCGATTCACGGGTTTATGTTGGAATGAAGCATTGGCACCCGTTCATAGAGGACGTTGTCGAGAAAATCGTGAGTGAGGGCGCTGCAAGCATCATTGGACTCGCACTCGCCCCCCACTACTCCAAGCTGAGCATCGGAGGGTACGCCGACGCTGTCAGAAGAGGCTTAGCCAGGACCAAAAGACCCGTCTCGTTCACCATGGTTGAGAACTGGCATGATCAACAATCCCTGATCACCGCCTTGTCCAGACGGGTCGGTGACGGCCTCGAAAAGCTCAATGAACCGTCTAAGGCGGTTGTCCTGTTCACAGCGCACAGTCTCCCGAAAAAATCCGTTGCCGGCGACGACCCCTATTGGAGCCAGCTTCAGGAGACAAGCCAGCTCATCGCCAGCAAATCGGGAATCGGATCCTGGGATTTCGCCTTCCAGAGTGCCGGACAACCGATTGATTCTTGGCTGGGACCCAGCATCAGGGAAAAGATAACCGAGTTATCCGGCAAGGGATTCCGGGAATTGTTGGTCTGCCCGGTCGGTTTTGTTTCCGATCACCTTGAGATACTCTACGATCTCGATATAGAGGCGAAAGACTATGCGTCGTCTCTAGGTGCGAGGCTGGAGAGAACTGTCTCGCTCAATGATGACCCGGAGTTCATCGACGCGATAGCGTCGAGACTGGGACCTCTTCTATCAAAAGAGACTGTAACAGTTTAGGATCTTGACCCATGCTTCTCTAGGAGAACGCTTTAGCTAGTCTCTGATAGTCTTCGCTGTCTATCTTCCAATCAGCCACCTCAGCATTTTCTTTGACGTGTTCCGGGTCAGCTGCCTTAGGTATCGCAACCACGGAATCATGCTGTAGAACCCAGCCTAGAGCAACTTGGTTTCTGCTCTTGTCCAATTTCGCTGCTATCTCGTCCAGAACTTTGAAAGATGATCCTCGTCCCCTCGGAATCTTTCCCTGGCCCAGGGGACTGTACGCAATCAGGGTTAAGCCCTCCTTCTGGCAGTATGGTAGGATTCTCGCCTCCACGCTTCTATCGACCAGGCTGAACTCGACCTGGTTGGAGACAATTTTCTCGTGTGATAGTGATTGCTGAGCCTCCTTCATCTGCTCGACGGAGAAGTTGCTTACCCCGATGTAGCGGGTGAGACCGTCACTGACAAGCTTCTCCATCGCCCTCATCGTTTCCGCGATAGGAATCTTCGAGCTCGGCCAGTGCAGCTGGTAAAGGTCCATTTGTTTCAACCCGAGTCTCTTCAGGCTCCTCTTCGCCGCGTCCAGCACGTCATTGTATGCAAAGTGTCTCGGAGAAACCTTCGAGGCTACGAAGACCCTATCACGGCGTCCCTCCAAGGCTCGAGCAACAACCTCCTCGCTGTGACCTGCCCCGTACATTTCTGCCGTATCGATGAATTTCATCTCAAGGTCCAAGCCGAGCCTGAGAGCCCGTATCCCAGCCTCGTCCCGGGATGAATCCGGTCCCATCTCGCCCCCGATTCCCCAAGTGCCCAGCCCAACGACCGGGATTGACTCGTGGGTATGTCCTAAGGGTCTAAAC
>VBBV01000115.1:1746-5823 GCA_005883695.1 Candidatus Bathyarchaeota archaeon
TATCTCTCCGGTACGGTTGGGTCAATGCCCAGCTCTCGGAGCCTTTCAGCCGTTGCGGGACCAATTGCGCCCACTATAAGTGACCTCAGCAAGTGGATGAGCTGGGATACGGGAATCTCATGTTCGGCCATGCTGAACAGGTTAGAGGCTGAGGCGGCACTCGTGAACAGAATCGCCTGGAATTGTCCCTTTTCAAGCCTCGCGACGAAATCGACTAGACTCTCTCTATTCTCCGGGGTGACCGACTGGTAGATTGTCATCGTCTCAACAGATGCCCCTTTCGAGGTTACCGACGTCGCGAGGCGGTCGTCGGCGGCTGAGGATCTGACTAGAACAACTCGTTGTCCTTTTACTTCGAGCCTCGACAGATGATTCACTATGCCGGCGGAGCTGTATTTCTCCGGGACGACCACATCCTGAATACCGTGATGTCTTAGTGCGGTGCTGGTTTTCGGACCTACAGCCATGATCCTGATCTGGCCTAAAGCGCTCGGGAGAATGCTAGAGTGCGACTTCAGCATGTCGAAGAAGGCATCAACGCCGGTGGGGCTCATGAAGACGAGCCAGTCAACAGGACCCTCGCCCACAATTCTCGAGAATTCTTTGAGAATACTCGATTGTTCTAGAGGTCTCAATTCGACCGCATGGACGATGAACGGAGTCCAGCCGAGCTTTCTCACAAACCTAGAGGTCTCTTCTCCCTGGCCAACGGGACGAGTTATGGCGATGGATTTCTCTCCGGACACCCTAGACATAGACAGTCCTCCAGCTCTCCTCGATCCTTTTCGCTCCTCTCTGAAGAAGTTCCTCTCCCATCTCTCTGGCCAGCACTAGCCCCTCTTGGACACGCTCTGACCGTTCCGCGAGAAGTTTTTCCTTACCATCGATCGAGAAGATACAGGTAGCTATCTTGATCCGATTACCGTGAGCTCTAGCCAAGGCTCCGACGGGAACCTTGCAACCACCCTCGAGAATCCGAACCAGCTCTCTTTCGGCTTCAATTTCGGCCCTCGTTGGGGGATGCTCAATCGACCTCAACATATTAACGACCTTCAGGTTGTCACGCCTAGCAACAACTGCCAGCGCTCCTTGCCCCGGGGCAGGCATGAAATCCTCAACCCGTAGCTGCTCCGAGATCCTTCCTGTCATTCCCAGCCGTGCAAGCCCCGCCTCAGCCAACACAACAGCGTCAAATTCTCCATTGTCTACTTTCTGGATTCTTGTCTCCACGTTTCCCCTGATAGGCTCCGGATTCAGATCAGGTCTCGCGCGCCTGAGCTGAGCGACTCGCAGCAGACTGCTCGTCCCTATCCTACTGCCCTTCCCCAGATCCTTCAAGAGCGTGTCTCCTTTGCTGACCAGCACATCGGCAACGGAACCTCTCTCGGGGACGCTAGCGATCAACAGTTGACTGTCCTCGTCGAAGACAGGTATGTCCTTCATACTGTGAACTGCGAAGTCAACCCGGCCGTCGAGGACTGCCAGGTCGATTTCTTTTTCGAAGATTCCTTTCTGATCGAGCGAGAAGAGAGGTGTGCGCTGATCCGTATCACCCGCGGTCGTGATGACTGTCCGATCTATTCCTAAACCGGGATTCCGTTGTCTAATGCTCTCTGCAACTAATTCTGTCTGAACAATTGAGAGCCTGCTTCCTCGAGTACCCACCTTGAGAAGTATTGTCCGGTCACCGTGGCAGGGTTTTTACTGCGGTGCCAATCGCACCGAGGGTAGCCTCTAACTCGTCCTCGGTGTGCGCGGTAGAGAGAAAGCACGTTTCGAACTGCGATGGCGGAACGAAAACTCGGGACGCGAGTAACGAGTGGAAGTATTTCTCATACTTGCCTATGTCAGCCGATTTTGCAGAGTGATAATCCATCACTGGACGATCCGTGAAGAACAACTGAAACATCGAAGCGACACCGTTTACCTGCGCGGTTACTCTACTCGACTCCAAATGGTCACCGATTCCCCGCCGCATCTCGTCCCCCATCTTCTCTAATCGGGAATATACCTGCCCTGCTCGTTTCCTCAATGACTCAAGGGTCGCAAGCGCAGCCGACACGCTGACTGGGTTGCCACTGTAGGTCCCGGCCTGGTACACGGGACCAAGGGGAGCGAGTTTTTCCATAATCTCCCTTCTACCTCCGAAGGCTGAGAGAGGAAGTCCCCCTCCCAAAATCTTGCCGAGAATTGTCAGGTCTGGACGAATCTTGTAGTATTCTTGAGCACCGCCTATCGACAGCCTGAAACCAGTAATCACCTCGTCAAAGATCAGAAGGACGTCGTTTTGTTCCGTAACTTTTCTAAGGGCTTCTAGAAACCCTGGTTTCGGCAGAACCGGGCCTATGTTTCCAAGTACAGGTTCGACAATTACAGCCGCAAGCTCGTTAGAATGGTCACGGATAATCTTGCCAGCTATCTTCTCATCGTTGAAGCGACTCACAAGCGTGTTCTTGGCTACTTCGATCGGGACTCCTTCAGTGCTAGGGCTTCCAAGCAGGGTGGCGCCTGACCCTGCCTTCACCAATACTGAGTCGTGGGACCCGTGGAATCCTCCCTCAAACTTGACGACCTTTTTCTTCTCGGTAAACGCGCGCGCGAGCCGGATAGCGTGCATTGTGGCTTCGGTCCCGGAGTTGACGAGGCGAACCAACTCCATTGATGGGATCAACGAAGCGATGAGTTCCGCGAGTTCGACCTCCATCTCGGTCGGCTGTCCGTAGAGGGACCCTTTTTCCAGAGCCTGCTCGACTGCGTCGATTACTTCGGCGTGGGCGTGACCGTCGATCAACGCGCCATACGCCATACAGTAGTCCAGGTATTCCTGACCGTCAACTGTTTTGAACTTGGAGCCTTTGGCTGAGGCTACGAAAAGAGGATAGGGAGAGTAATTTCTTACCGGACTGTTGACACCGCACGGTATTACCTCTCTTGCTCGGCGGTAGAGCTGCTGGGATCTTGAATCTAACCCAGCCATTCCGCGGCTTCCGTAGCGTGATATGTTAGTATCATATCAGCACCAGCTCGCTTGATGCTGGTTAGAACTTCGAGTATGGCCGATTTTTCGTCTATCCATCCTTCCCGTGCGGCCGCTTTGATCATGGAAAATTCTCCGCTTACATTGTAGGCTGCAGTTGGCATTTGGAATCTTTTCTTTGCACGATAAATGATGTCCAGGTAGGCTAGTGCAGGCTTGACCATGATCATATCCGCGCCCTCTTTGATGTCGAGTGCTATTTCGCGGAGGGCTTCTTCAGGATTGGAATAATCCATCTGGTAGGTTCTCCTGTCTCCGAACTTTGGCGTGGAGAAGGCGGCTTCTCGAAAAGGACCGAAGAACGATGAAGCGTGCTTGGCCGCATACGCCATCACGGCCACGTCCTTGAATCCGTTGTCGTCGAGAGCTTGCCGTATCGTCTTGACCTGCCCGTCGATCATGGCGGACGGTGCCACCATGTCAGCGCCAGTGCGCGCATGGCTTACCGCGACCTCACCGAGCTTCTGAAGCGTCCCATCATTATCTATACGTCCATCATTGACAAGACCACAGTGGCCGTGGCTAGTGTATTGGCACATGCAGACATCGGTAAAAACAACCAGTTCGTCCCCAAACTGATCCTTTAGATCACGGATCGTCTTCTGGACTACCCCGTTTGGGTCATATGCAGCCGATCCGATTTCGTCCTTGGCTGTTGGAATGCCAAATAGAATTACGGATTTCACTCCCTTGCCAACGAGCCTTGCGACTTCGCGTAGTACAGTCGCAGAGGATTGTCGGCGTTGGCCCGGCATCGAGGTTATCGGCGCATCGGTTTTCAGGCCTTCTTCGACGAATATTGGTTGGATGAGGTCTGAGCGGTCGAGTCTGACTTCTCTCACGAGTTCACGGATGAGTGGGGTTCTTCTGAGTCGCCGCATTCGCAGGGCGGGAAAGCTCATTACGCTATTCACCTTCGAATATCTGTTCGGCGACCGTCAGCAGTTTGCTATCGCCTTTTTTCGCGGCTTCGCGAAGGTTTACGACTGGTTGGGCTAGGAGTTTCCGTACAAGCGAGAGGCTCATTCTCTCAAGTACTT
>VBBV01000116.1:0-1285 GCA_005883695.1 Candidatus Bathyarchaeota archaeon
TCCAGCGGCAACCTCCACTGGGGACCACCCGTCTTCATCGGCCAGACAACCTCTCCATCAACCCTTAACGACAAGCCCTGGACCGCCGTGGACACTCATGCCTCCAGTCCCTTCCAAGGCCGCGTCTACGTCTCCTGGACACGATTCATCTTCAGCGCCGGCACCGGCGCCTATGTCCAATCACCCATCATCTTCGCTTACTCCACTGATGGCGGGCAGACCTTCAGCAGTCCACAGCTGATCGCAGGCAACGTTCTCTACAGCCAGGGCTCCCACGTAATGGTGGGATCTGATGGAACAGTCTACGTTCTATGGGACGGAGACACGAGATTCGGCCCATTCGACAGCACGTGGATGGTCAAATCCACCGATGGTGGAGTCACTTGGACCACACCACTAGCAATCGCACCTCTCGTTGACATCTTCTCACCCGCAAATACGGTCTTCAGGGTCAACAGCTTCCCTGCTGGTGATGTCGCCCCGAATGGTGACGTATACGCTGCCTGGTCAACTGAAGCCCTCAACACAGCCAACAGCTATGGTGTTGATCTAACTTGCGCCTCCGGCCCCGCCTCCAGTTGCCACGCCGCAGTCTACTGGAGCAAATCGACTGACAGGGGAGCCACTTGGACCACCCCACGACTCGCCTTCCCAGCTCTCGACGCTAGCACGCGGACAGCCTCCGGGTACCCAGTGAAACAGCCAAGCGGTGGCAAACTCCAGGCCCCCGCCCCTCAACGGGTAGACACCTTCTTCCCAGCCGTAGCCATATCGCTACAAGGCAACGTGTACATGTCAGCATACGCCGCGGACGTGGTCTCGCCATGGCAAAGGTGCGCCCAGCCCGCTACTCCAACCGCCGTAGGACGCATCAACTGTCTAGTACTCGACAACTACATCAACAATGCCCGCCTCGACTATGTTGTCACGGACCTGACAACAGCTGTAACCCAGACGGTAACAACCCATCCCATCAACAGCCGCTATCAATTTGGAGGCGGCTTCATCGGGGACTACACCGATCTAGCGGTTGATTCCAACAACAACTTCCACGCCATCTGGACCGACACGAACAACCAGCAAACCGTCGTTTGGTGGTACGGCTTCCAGTTCGTACCCACTAGCGTACACCAGCAAGACGTCGTCACAGACACAGCGTCCTTCTAACCTCCCCGGGACAAAGCAAACCCCCTTCCACTTTTTTCAGAACCTAAATATGATCTCGGACAATCCGCCACACACGATACATGTGGCTAGAATCTTCAGCCGTCGCTAAACCATTGTC
>VBBV01000116.1:1359-5667 GCA_005883695.1 Candidatus Bathyarchaeota archaeon
ATTTACTTCACGGGAATTGTTGGCGGAAGCGTCCTCCTAATTCTTCTCATACCTGCGCCAGAGAAAAAATCAAGTCTCTCTGCGCATCAAGAAAGATGCATCGTCCATACATCGTCGATCGTCATAGAACTTCCGAGCGGGGTTCGTTGACACGACTGTCCACGCAATCACCTGCTTGCGGGTTGATCACTGATGATCTTCCCTCCGAGGCTCTTGTAGAGAAAGATGGCGGGCGTGTCCTTGTTTTCGAAACCAGAAGTCTCTTCTTCCAAGGTGACGAATCTGACGCTAGCTTTCTTTAGCCATTCGAAAGCGGCGAGAAGCAACATTGAGCCAATTCCTTTTCTACGAAATCCTGGCAAAACTGCTACTCCGTAACCTATAGTTCCAGTCCGTCTATTGTAAATGGCAGCGCCGCAGAGTCCAACTATCTTTTCACCTTCCTCCGCGACGAAGATACGCTTCTTGCGATCTCGCAAGTACTCGTCTACATAGGACATCAGATCAGCACGAGCTCTTTCCTTTCCACCCATTTGCCTAACCCACCAAGACCATTCAGGTAGGTAGGCCTCAACAACAATTTTTCCCAGACGTTCCCTGTCTTTTGGCAGAGCCGCCCTGATCGCATCTTTGTTCTTCGATCTGACTTTAGGAAGCGGCTCTCGTAGATCCCACAGGAATCCAATGCTACGGATCTTCGACTTATTCTTCAATAACCATGCCTGTCTATTGGAGCTGTCCCCGGCGTGACAAATCAACATCAATATTCCTGTAGGAACCTTTGCCCCGGGAAAACCTATAAGGAAACAGTTCCTCGAAAGCAACTAGGAAAATAGTATGAAAAGAGCAATCACAATAATCACGATAGTGTTGATCTTGACTCTCGCAATCCCCATCGCAGCCCACGGCACAAAGACTACCAGTCTGAGCTTCACGAATATTCCATTGCTCCGCCCCGATGGCAACAGCGAACCCGAACTCTCCATCGGACCCGACGGCACCACAGTCTACGTGGCACTGTCCTGGACTCAGTTCTTCACCAACACATGGAAGGCAGGGTTCGGACAAGTCCCAGTCTTCCAGGGAACGATAGACGCGAAGCTCGCCAACAACGTCGGCGGCGGTGGCGACGCGGACGTAGACATCGGCTCAACCGGGATGCTACACGTCTCCACCCTCATCTTCTTCTTCAACCCTCAAACCCGTATAACCCAGCTGGGCGTTTCTGCAATCACGTGCCCAGGCGCTGATACGTCAAACAACTTCTCGCACTGCACCACCCAGATCATCGATACGACACAATCCGACCGTCAGTGGGTAACGTCGGATGGGTCGCACGTTTACATTTCCTACCATGACTCGGGCTCCAGCACCACGATTCACGTACAGCGTTCTGATGACGACGGATTCACCTTCCACCGCGTGACAGATCCGATCACCGGCCAAGCCGGCGTAACGAGTAACTCGACATTCGACAACGACCAGGGAAAGCTGGTCGCAGACTCTTTCAGCCATAATGTCTACACGATCTGGGCGGGCGGCGCTGGAGGATTGCAGAAGGCGAAGACTGCCAACTTCAACAACATATATGTCACCGTTAGCTCTGACATGGGCAAGACTTGGAATCCACACCTTGTCTTTTCTGGAACCGTTAACTTGGCATTGAACAATGTCTTCCCAGCTCTGGCCGTGGACCCGCTGAGCGGGACCCTATACGCCGGCTGGTCAGACGCACACCACGTATTCATCTCGAAATCAACAGACCAAGGTCAGACTTGGACCAGTCCACTAGCTGTAAACACATCCCCCGCTAACACTGCAGTCTTTCCATGGATCGCAGCCCGCGGCAGCACAGTCGACTACGTCTACTACGGAACGAATGCTTCGAGCAAAGATGACCAGACAGCTGTGTGGAACGTGTACATGGCACAGAGCACCGACGGCGGCTCTCACTTCACGCAGAGCACTGTCACAGCCCATCCAAACCACGTAGGCGTCATATGCACCAACGGCACCGGTTGCGCACGCGGGACACGGAACCTACTCGACCTCTTCCAAGACGCGATCGACCCGCTCAACGGGTTGGCCGCGATAATCTACACCGACGATACCTTGACAGCCCAGGCGGACGGTTCCCCGCTACCTCAGGTCTCGGTTGCATTCCAAACGGCCTAGACTCGAACAAAGGCCTCTCACATCAAACTCCCAGTTTCTTTTTTTTCCAATCTATGTCTCTAGGCTTCAGCCTAGCCAAAGCAGAGGGATCGATCATTCTACTTTTTCTAGTCACAATCAGTTTACAAAATCACTCGTAGACCCTCTCCTGTTCAAATCGTTGAGTGAAATACAGGACCGGTGGCCAAAGCGGCGAGGAAATACGGCCATGAAGGAAAACAACGCAACGAGAGTCCTGGTCAGAGAACGCTCAACAAGCCTCACTAGGAGGCATGCGAGAGCCCGCGAATCCTTCACGACCGTACGCATCGAAGAAAGGAAGCGCGCCGTGGCAGCAGCCTACGGAACCTTCTGGCACATGATGTCCAGAAGATTCTGCTAAGAGAGCCTCTACGAGACAACCGCAAAGCTCTCAATACAAACCCCACGTCCAGAATCTGCGACCAGGACCAACCCCCTCTTTGCATAAAGTGATACGCAATCTCGTCAGGAACCTAGATCCCACTACTTTTACCGCATGATAAGACGAGAGAAGAACAGAACATACCCGTGGATTTGACGGTCAGAAATTTGTGGTGGGGCTGGCAGGATTTGAACCTGCGATTTCGTGGGCTCCTGGCGTACAACCGCTCCCAAGCCACGCGGCTTGTCCGGACGCATTGAGGATATCGTGTCCTCTAGACCTGGCTAGCCGACAGCCCCTCGCCGCCTCCAGAATGCGGTGTTGTTTTAGCTCTTATCTTTCGAAATCCTCCTCGTCGACTCGTTTGTTTCTGACAAAAAGGTGAACCTGAGCTATCTATGCGGAAGGAGTTTTGCGTAGTACAAGGCAGGGTCAATCGGTCTTCCCGGTGGGTTCGGGCTCGTCAGAGGCATGTTAGTTTTATACCGGGACCTCTCTACTTAATATCCAACAAACCAATCGATACGAGCCAAAACCAATCTGGAAAGAAACATGGCTGTCGATAAGAAAGTCCTAAAGACATGCGTCGTCTGCAAGCGCAAGTTCCTAGGCTGGTTCTCAGAAAAATACTGCAGTGACGACTGCCGCATAGAAGGCACACGATTAAAGAATAGAAACCGCCAACGGAAAGGCAGGAAAGTTCTCGACCTCCGCGAAGGAGCCATCAGCCAACAACTTGGGGAACTAGGCCTTGGCGATACGCAGTACCCGATGTACAACCACGAACTAGTCACGACGATGTACGCGAACGTTAGCCTCTACCACGGCCGGGATGGCAAGCGACACGTCAGGTCCTACTATGACCTTCTGCGAGAGATCGCCAAACTGAACGGTGGAGACACGAGCAAGATACTCTCCAGGCTCGCGCCTCGCGAACAAAACTAACGGCTCAGACCTTTACTGCGCAAGACGTCGAAGGTCCTGAACCTTACCGAGAAACGTTCCATCAAAGAGATAGGCTTCCCCGTTTTCGAAATCCACCGCCCCTGAACGCAAGACTGGTCCCATGTATTCCTTGTAGAGTTCAGTCCATCCTTCCTGGTAGCTCTTGTTGATCGGCTGGCCTCCCAAGTAATCGTTGAATGACGGCATGATGATGCAGTCAGCATCGGCAACAGAGACTCCGAATTTTTTCCTTACCTCCTCAGAGGCGTTTCCTTCGAATTTGGCATCTTCACGTTTCAAGACCCCTTCCGCGAGCTTGTTCCCATCACTCTTGGCCCTAACCCATGCCTGCCGTGTGATCCGGAACCCCAATGGGTCCTTGAACACCACGACAGGATGCAAGTGACCCATGACAAGAAATTTGCAACCGAGGAGCGGTGGCGCTGGCCAAGCGTGGCCATGGAATAATCCAACCGAATCCCAGAGAACCATCCCATTTGACTTGTTGATCTTGACAGAGGGCGGCGTCAACGGCTCTAGGTTACCATCATGGTTTCCAGGGACAACCTCAACATCGGGTATGATCTCGACGAGGCTATCGAAGAACTCCGGGACATACTTCCATTCTTCCAGTTCAACTTTCGAAACCGCATGCTTTACATCCCCTAATAGCACCAAGAGCTTGGGATGGGTGTCTACCAAGATCTTTCGCAGCTTTTCGAGCAGCCGCGGCACCTGAGAGGGCACATGTATTCCCTGGTGCGCCAAGGTCACTTCCCAGCCGA
>VBBV01000048.1 GCA_005883695.1 Candidatus Bathyarchaeota archaeon
CTACGTAACATACAGGACGCGAATGAACGGCAAAGAAAAGCAGCAACAACGGTGAAGTTCTTCCACATCGTAAGCTATGCTTGCTTTGGAATCGCCGCGATCGTTTTTGGCATCGCGTTAAATGGCCTGGCCACGGACTTTGCCGTCATGGGGTTGGAACTTACGGGTTGCGGAACAATTCTACGCGCGGTGTCTCGTGACATACAGCTAGAAGGCGTCTAGTTGTTTGGTCGAACTATGGAAACTGAACAACTTATTCAAACTGTTTCTCCTCTCATTCATCGCAGTCTTCCTATTCCTGATATTCGTCCTCAATAATGTCCTGGCTTCCAGATACCTACTAATCGTTCTTGCAGTTGGAACAGTCACATATCTCGTCATTAGTTTCCGCTTCACCCCCAGACCCAGTGGTCGCCCCGCCGTCCCCAAAAGTCGACCCACCCTAACGCGCGCTCATCTCCTTGCGATCGTATTGATTTTCTCNNCTTTTCAACTGGTGAAGTTCCAGTATTTGGTTCTTCCAAACGGAACAGCTTTCTCAATTAGCCCGTTGCAGCCGAATAATGAGTGCGCCTGGTTGGAAAGCATGAACATTACGACACAGGAGAGAGCTAAGCAACAGGGACTACCCGACTGTGATTTCGTGTCGTGGTATCACCGGACGAGTCCCCCTACATTGTTCCTTGAGTTTCAAAATTTTACAGAATTTGCCTATAATCTCAACAGCACAACGGTCAGAACGGCGGGATCAGAACTCCTCTGCTTCTCTCTATCCTCCCAAAGCTTTCAGTGCTGGGTGCCACCAGCAACGGTTTCACACCTAAAATGATCATGTGACAGGGAATTGAAGAAAAGATACAAGATTCTCGCATTCGTCATTCTCTTGACAGTCATCACAATTTCCGCGGTTGCGGCGTATGTTTACTCTGAGTATGTTCCGAGGGTCTTAGTAGACGATAGCCTGACGCTGAAAGAGAATCATCAATGGCAGTTTGATCTCTTTGTTTTCGGAACCAGAAATGTCAACATAACAGTCAGCACCGTCCGATACCTCGTCTTCGTAACGTTCTGGTACCAGCAGAACCAGGCAGCGACCACTTATCTTTTTGACAAGCCGGTCACCAACGTGACCCAAGCTGGCTTCAACGTTAGTGTTCCGCAAAGCGGAACGTACTATCTCAGCGTTCAGAAGACAGAACAATACGGGGAAAATGTAACCACCACGGTTCATGTTGAAGTCATATCATGAATCTTTTACATTTGGACCGAGACCCCTTCCGCCGAATAGTGAAACGTTCGAAGCTGGATCTTGGGCTTCCAAACCCAACACTTCAGGGTCGAAAATAAGCATGCTCTTGCAAGAAGGCCAATCCTACAGATAGGATTTCGCAAACTATCGTTTCTTGTAACCTTCTTTTTCGCTAACTATTCCTTTCCCGTAACTTTTTCCTTTCCTGTAACTATTTTTTTCTGCTAACTAATATGTGACCCCCCGGGGTGGTCGATTTTCCCGCGCCCCGCCCTTCACGAAACCATGTGGACTCGCCCCATCCGTCAAGGTGCGAGCCAATCCGCCAGCTCAGCCAGGTCTTTCGCCTCCCTAACGATCCTGCCTTTGAGCCGTTTTCCTTCAGGACTATTCCCTCTATTGATCCACGCGGTATTGATTCCGAGCCGTGAAGCCGGCTCAATATCGTGATATATGCTTGCTGCGACATGAAGCCATCCTCTATCAGCCCCGATAATCCTCCGTGCCTCTTCAAAATGCTCGGTCCCAGGCTTGTAGGACCTCACACGCTCAGCAGTCACGACGAGATCGAAAGGAACCGTGAAATGCTTCAATGTCCCCGCTAGAAGATCATCGTCAACATTCGACAATATTCCCAACACGTACTCGGTCGAAAGCCGCTCAAGAGCAGGGTTCGTATCGGGGAAAGCAGCCCAGCTAGGCAACTGCTCCGCAAGAAGATCTGCCAGTTTTTCCGGAACGTTCTTTCCGAATTTTCTAGCAGCCCCCGATGCGGCGAGCGATAGAACTTTCCGGTACGGCCGGTAAGGCATCTGACCCTCAATCCTCTTCTCTTCCTCCTGGTACAGCTCGAACAGTTCACCTTCCTGGGTTGGGCTCAGCCGTGTCCCTTCAAGGGCCTGCTTGAAAGCACACCGGATTCCAGTCTCCCAGTCGATAAGAGTCCCATAACAATCAAAGGTGACAAATTCAAACTCTCGAGGTTTTTCCAATCCCCTATCTTCCAGTCAGGCTTGCTCGAACAATCCTGTGTGAGGATGGTTCTAAAGCTAGGCGCTGAGAGCAGAGAGAGATAAGAAAATCGCCCATTATCAGCCCTGATCTCGAAAACGAAAAAGACGTGAAGGCCTTGATGGGCAATGCGGGAATCGTTCGTAATGAGAAGAAAATAAGAGCGACCATCCATAACGCGGCCGAGTTCCTGAAACTGCAACAAGAGTTCGGTTCTGTCAAGAAGTATATCGACTCCTATGGTAAGGATGAGGAGCGATTGCAGACAAATGTCCAGGATAGATTCCAGCATGTCGGCCCTTCAACCGCCAGAACCTTCCTCTGGTCGTCCGGATGCCAACTCACTCCCAACAAGGAAGAGAAGAAATGGATGGCCGGCCACAAGTAGGGGTCTCCGGTGACGAAAGCGGATCTCGCGAATGTGAGCTAGGAGTCCATCCTCTGCAGTATTGACTAGTATACTTCATACTTCACGATAGGCCAACCCCGAGCAGGATTTCCCAGGAAGGACCGTAGATTGATGGAGAAGAAACGAGGCTCTTTCACGAGCCGGGACCTGGCATTAGTTGCCGGCCTGACCGGGTTGTATCTTGTCTATGGCTACGCGTCCGGCGTGACATTTGGACATACAATCCTTGAGCTGGACCTTTTCTTTCTGATCTCAGCCCTTTTCACGATAGTAGTCTCGATGACTGGAAGACGTTGGAGCGCCACGCTTCTGGGCACCGTCAACGGTCTCATCCTTCTCGGAGAACCTAATGCGCCTCTCGCGATCACCCTCTCGCTAATCCCTAACGGTCTGGTGTTCGACCTCGCTCTGTACACGAGCAATCAGACGATCGATGAGTCATCGAGGAAGCGTTTTGTAATCGCCGGTGCCCTCGGCAATCTTGCAATGGCCATCTCCGGACTAGTCATCCTCCAGGCAATCGGATTCTTCCAAGGGAAAGGACTGGATTTCATTCTGGCCACTTCGGTTATTGCTCTCGTGACTAATCCCATAGTCGGTGCCATCGGAGCACTCTTTGGGACGATAGTAGTGAAGCGCGTCGGGGAACGTGTGAGGTCCCCGCTAATTTGCTAAACCAAAACGCGCCTTTTTCAGAGTGCGATCTGACGCCAACGAAACAGTTAGTGTGCGAGTACCAGGCTCTCGAACAGTAATTCCTTTGAAAGATTGGCCAGGTTGACCACGGATTTTCCATCGTTCTTGGCGAGCTGTTGTTTTGCCGGAGGGGTTTTCAAGTAACTTGGGCTTCGCTCGCTGAGCCGTTCCTCGTAGATCGGCACTGTCTCGTTCTGGTAGAATACACCGATAGGGATCTTGTCTCCCCATTCTCTCGATTTCTCTATGACCTGGAGAAGGTTCTTGTCAACATCGTCCCCGCTCATGTCCGCTGTTATTCTGCCGTTGTAACCTGTGCTCTCTAGGTCATAGGTTCGTGGCATCGGTCTCTTTGTCGCTGGGTCAATACGATCCTCTCCGCCGTACCATTCTTTCGTGTTGATGTCGTTGTATGTTGGACATGGTTGCAGCGCGTCTATCAGGGCGAAGCCTTTGTGGGCGACGGCCTTCTTGATCATCTCCTTGAGATGCCTAGTGTTGTATGCGTAGCTTCGGGCGATGAAGGTGAAACCTGATGCCAGCGCGAGCATTATCGGGTTGATATTGGAATTGATGTTCGGCTCGGGAAGCGACTTTGTCTGCATTCCCAGATGCAACGTTGGAGCAGCTTGTCCCTTCGTCAAGCCGTAAACGCCGTTGTCGTGGATGATATACGCCATGTCAATGTTCCGCCTTCCAGCATGCACGAAATGTCCAACTCCAATCCCCAGCCCATCACCGTCGCCTCCAACCGCAATCACTTCGAGATCCGGATTGGCAAGCTTGGCACCTTGCGCATAACCAAGGACCCTTCCGTGGAGAGTGTGGATTCCGAAGGCGTTGGTGAAGTGGACGAGTTTGCTGGAGCACCCGATTCCTGAGAACAGTGCAACCTTGTTGATGTCCACCGGCATCTCGGTGAGAGCCATTTTCAAGGAAGCTTCGATCCCGAAGTCTCCGCACCCTGGACACCAGTCGTTGTGGACTTCGGTCTTCAGGTCAGTGAGCTTAAGCGCCATGGGTTAGTACGACTCTCCTATTTTGTCCAGGATTTGATATTACTTGTTTGACTGATTGGTAGATCTCGTCCTGTGACATCGGTCTGCCATTGAATTTCACGATCTTATTCTTGATATCTATCATTGTCTTTTCCGCTATCACGGCTGCCATCTGACCTGAGTAGTTCTGTTCAATGTCCACCATGAGTTTGGCTCCCGCCAGTTTTTGCTTCACGGCATCAGTCGGGAAGGGACTGACGAGTCTTATTTGTAGAAATTCTACTCCAATCCCGTCTCTCTCCAGTAGTTTCATCGCGTCCAGAATGGG
>VBBV01000049.1 GCA_005883695.1 Candidatus Bathyarchaeota archaeon
CCAAATCTAGTAGTCTGACTGTCGAAAAAACTGGAGCTATTGTCCATGGCAAGGCCCCCGATCCTGATGACTCTGCTCTCAGTTCTTAGATGAGATTTCGTCCAGAATCCGCCTGAGCTTGGGATCTTTGATCGCTGTTCTGGAGGATTCGTAGAATTCTTTCAATTTCGTCGCTTCAATGCCTCCCTTCGCATATTCGTTCGCCTGAAGAGCCAATTCCAGTTTATCGAGTTCGTGAACTAGCTGTGCTTCCCTGCTCCTCTCGTTCTCCAACTCCGACCATAGTTCCCTGTAAGACCGCTGATTTCCCAGTGGAAAGTACGAAATCAATTGCTCTCGGGCAGAAATTTTCTGAGCTTTAGCGATATTTTCTCCCCTCGCCTCCTTATCTTCGGGAGTTAGATCTCCTGTAATCGCTTCTTCTAAGTCGTGCAATAGCGCTAGCTTTAGCAGTCTTTCCACGTTGTAGCTTCGTCTTTCACCTTCGAATAAACAGAGAAGCGATAGCGCAAAAGAATGATCGGCAACCGACTCTGTTCTCTGAAGACGAAGCTTCTTGAGCCAACCTCTACGCGGTTCGGCTTTTAATCTTGCAGCGAATTCCCAGAACTGAACGAGCTGGTCCAAGTCTAGCCACGTGTCGTGAATCTCACCGCAATGCGTAAAAACCCTTCACGATGCAAATACGTCAACTATTCGACCCGTTAAGGCTTTGCAAATTGGTTAAGAAAATCCTAACTAGATTCGCTGTAGCAAAGAAGCCTGCTCGATCTGAGGGAACGCAGTACAGGTCCCCCCGAATATATCTGCCTACAAAACTAACTGAGGACTCTAGCTTTCCATTCAAAGAAGGAGATTTACTCAACATCAGAGTTGATGGGCGGAGGCTGATCGTTCAGAGGGCTCAGAGGAGTATTCTCCAGGTGTCTGAAAGCGGAGACACCCGTCAGAAACCATAATACCAGCGCAAGGGACCCCCGATTCTGCGCTGCGAGTCGAATGTTGAGAGTGACTGTACAAGTTACGAATCTCACCGGCGAACGTTTCTGGGGCCAAGAGTCACAATTACCACCCCAAGTCCAGATAGCTGTCAACATCAATATCGTCGGATTGGACATGAAAAACGAATCCACAGCTGACGCCCCCTTTGTTTTCACGGTCAATTACACTCCATCGATCGCCCAACTAAGCGTCAAAGGCCGGGCACAAGTGATCGGCGAAAAAGAGGAGATCTCTAAGATGATAGATGAGCACAAACAGAACAGGCCGCCACCCGTAGCGATAATTCAGGCAGTCTCGAGCATTGCAATAGCTGAAGCGATTCTCTTGTCGAAAAGCCTAGGGATTCCGCCACCACTTCCCCCGATGGGCCTGCCTCATGAACAAATGCAGGCGCAGCAACAGCAAGGACAAAGAAAATCCGAGCCGCGTTATACAACGTAGTCCGATCCCCGAATTATTTGAGCCATCCAAAATTCTGGAGGATTGTTATCCCTCCAAAAAATTGGACTCAGACGATCCGCCTGTCACATGTTTGGCTGTAACACCCAGCCCGGTTCAGCCAAGCCTCTCGATGTCTAGAACTTGAACTGATTCAGTGGCTATCCCTGAGATTGAAACGCCAAGTCTTTTCGGCATCCGTCATCATGGCCGCCCGACGGTAGGGACAACTATTCGATGGTGGGGTCGAGTGGAATAGCATTTGCCCAATGCTACTAATACGCATGTGTATTTGCTAAAACTGCACTTTTAGCAAGCCTTATCTCCCTTGCATTTCTAGGCAGGCACGGCGCAAAAAATGTTGAGTTTTCTTGGAGCATACGAGTCGCCTCTAACTCCTAGAATTCGAGAACTGGTTTGGAAGAGGGACAGCGACACATGTCAGACTTGCAGCTTGGTCTCCCGATTCTACTGCGCGCAGGGCCAACTTTCCGAAGGCCGGGCACCCTTCTTGATTATGCATCACATTGATCGGAACCGTCGCAACAATCGTCTTGGGAATCTCAAACTTGTCTGCCCGCGTTGTCACGTCAAAGAACATGGGAAAGATTGGGGAAATACCGGAAAAGCAAAGGGACGCGAGCGAGCTCTCAGATGCGAATAAGCAGAGACGGACGAGGAGAAACTCGGCTAACTGACGCTCAGAAAAATCGCATAATCGAGTTAGCCCAGACAGTTCCTCGGGACCATCTTCTCTTGGGACTCCAGCTCGAGCGGGGATGGCGTATCGGGAGCATAGTGGGTTGCCAAAACAAGGTAATCTACACGAGGAAGAGGACAGGAGAGAAGGTTGTATGCGTCGTGGATCTTCCAGGAATACGAAAAGAGGACGTGGGCGAGGAGACCATAATGATTCACTTCAAGGGAGGGAAGACAGAGCCAGACTATCCTGGGAAAAAGTTCAGAAGGGGGAGAGGATCATTTCCCTTACGGAGCAGCATGGAACAAACATCCTGCGAAAATATGCAAGACTCGCTGGTGTTCCCGATTGGGACCGTCTCCATAATCACCGTCAACGGGCCTATTTCGGGACGTTCTGGGCCAGAAAAACCGGCAGGGACCCTTGGAAAGTTCAGAGTCTTATGGGACACAAAGACTTGAGGGCAACAGCAGTGTACGTTGAAGAGCTTTCCCTCGAAGAGAAGAAGCAGCTCCTGGATGAGTCCTAGAACCCCTCAAGGGTTTTCCGTGACTTGGGAACTTAGGAAAATAATAGAAGTTTGTCTGGTCCCAGGAAGTTACGCAGAGATTTAGGAGGACAAGTAAGGCGTGATTCACCGAAGCATTTACGTTAGTAATCTCTCATGCTACGATCCATCTTTTTCTCTCGACTTGCAGATCGTTACTAGACCATAAGGATTAAACGAGAGAGGAAATTGCGATTGTCAGACGTGAAACCCATGCCGCGTAGAGCTGTTCGAAGACCAGCTAAGCAAAAGACGACAATCTTATTCCGGGCCGGTAACCTGCCCAGTACTCCCGATGAACTTTTCCGTCGAGTCTTTTGGAAGAGTGACTTTCTAGCAGGTGAAGCCCACAACTTCTGGAGAGAAGTCAAGAAAGCGGAACCTAGCGGTCTGCCCATCCAGGCGTGGAAGGACTGGATCTCGAAGCGCAGCATGAGTGTTGGACAATTCTACAACATGATCCACGGGCTCGTTGGAGCAGGTTTCGTAGAAAAGCGTGATTCTAAGTGGCATATGAGCGAGGGTTTCATGCAGGAACTGGAGCAGATGATGAAAGTTTATTCTTCGGAAAGCGGTTATGAACCTAGGATGAAATAGCCATCCAAAAAACTGGACCATTGGCATACATCCAATAAATTGAACCTCTAACGGCGAGTTTTCAAAACTCGCCCTTGGGGATCGATTTCTCTGTTCCTGATCCTTGTAGTTGAGATCGGTTTCCCATCGGCAGCCTTGAGTAAATCGACGACGAATAGATCTAATGGCTGAAGACCATTCCGCTGTCTGAGCCGGTTCAACCGACGGCCGCTCGCAAGAGTACCCTCAGTGACTATCAGCGCTTGCAGTTTCTTTCGTGTAGCAGCAGGTCCGTAAGGCTCACGAAGTGCAGCTACTCTTACCCGCGACGACCAGTGCCGAGTTTTCAGAAACCTGTCCAGGTCGCGAACCCGACTTGAAAACGAACGAACTGGGTGTTTCTTATGGAGAGTCGCGACAAGTCGATCGCTTGTCACTCCGATCAAAACTACGTCTCCGATCTTGAAAGCCTCAGAGAGCAAAAGTCGGTGGCCGGCATGCAAAACATCGAAAGTTCCTCCTAGAGCTACAAGCTTGTATGGGCGGGCTGATCGGGACAAGTCGGATCCTTTGGGATTTAGATTTTAAGAATAAACCTTGGGCTGCCATAGGCAATTCCTTCGGTTTTCCGGAGACCAGTGCGAAAACGACCGCACCACATCTTCGTCACGTGGGCAAGAGGGAAAAGTGGGCCAGTCCTTTGTCCAGCATTGACGAGTACTCTCATCCTCAAATCCGCGATCAGCCTAGTAGCAATATGTGGGGAGTAAAAGTTGGGTTCGGATTCTGGATACCCTAGGGCTCGCCATCGATTTGGTTTCTTTGGTCCTCTGACGAGACAAAAGAAGGACAGGGTTACTTCTGACGACATTCTTGATAGTCTGACTAGGCAAGCCCAGCTCAGGCAAAAACTCGAAGAAAGGGACGAAGTGAGACTAGAGGAGATTGCAGAAACAGAAGATCTGAGCCGGTTTCAAGGGCTCAATCCTGCACCTGCTTCCGCTCCAATGGCGGCAAAGAACAGAAGCTTCGGGCATCTTGCGTTCGTCGTTATGCTTTCATGCGGACTCGCGGTAGTATGGCTATTCAGTTCAGCGTCGAAGCGGTTTGACCCAGCATCATTAGACGGGATTATTCAGAAATCTGGCGTCCAGTCGATTTTCGCGAATCAGGCTCAATTGGGAATAATCGCGCTGGCGGCCCTGTTAGGTGCTCTCTTGATTCGCCGCAGAAGGCGAAGCCCGAGCCGATACCTTCACTCTGTCTAAACCCACAGGTACACCCGAGTCGGAATCCCACAGTTAGAATGCTTGGACCCTTAGATTCTGCTAAGCGGGAGGAGAAGACCCATCAGTTGTACGGTCTCTCTTCATTGCAGGTTATATGACGGGAAAGAAGGGTGTGACTTGTGCCAAGGGATTTTCAAGAGTCCGGGGCGGAAGAATCAAATCCGTATCTGACCTCTCCAACTCTTGTCTTTTCCCTCATACTCATCTGTGTTTACATAGCCATTGGATTCCTAGTCGGCGACTTCGTCAGTCCCCTCTCGATGCCGAATTCACAGGTACTTCTAGTTCTTGCTCAGTGCGACAGTCCATTACCTATCTATCCCTGGACCCTGGTGACTTCAATTTTTCTTCACGCAAACATCATCCACATAGCAAGCAATATCTTGTTCCTCTTGCTTTTCGGTTTCATACTTGAGGAACAGGTCACGAAGACTCGGTGGGTGACAACTTTTTTCCTTACCGGTGTTGCGGGGAACCTTACCTTTGTCGGGGCCGATCTCGCAGGATTTTTTCTCACTGGCTTCCCTAACGCGTTCTCTCTGAGCTGTGGCGTCGGAGCCTCCGGTGCAGTCTATGGCATAATGGGAGCCGCAACCGGACTCCGAGGCGTAATTTTGATCATATTTATCGCCGGTTTGGACCTCTTCGCTGGCGGAGGTTTCTTCGCGCACATTGGCGGACTGATCACCGGGCTTCTTCTCCGAAGATTCTGGAGCTCTGAGCTGAAGAACTTCTAGCGATCGGCCTTGACAGGAAACCAGTGCTCTTATCCAGATCTGCGTGGTAGCCCGGGGGAGATTCGAACTCCCGTCAGCAGGTTGCTCCAACCCCTCTGTTTGAGGGGATCCAGAGCCGACTAGGGACGCTTCCGTGTTTCTGGCCCGAAACGCCCATGCTATGCTAGACCACTACACCACCGGGCTACGAAGTTCTCGGTTGCCCCTTGTCTAACCATAATAGGTTTCGTCGAATCGGGAGGAGACGAGAATCCAAGAATCGGTCGATTGATCATTCTGCGCTCCCTTAGCTTTTCTGAACAGTAATTTGCTGTGAGTTGGGTTTTGAACGGTCGTCATGTTCAGTTCCATTGAACGACCTTGGTAAGGAAAAGGGACTCGCCCAGTTCTCTCTGGCAAGTTTGCCTGATATCCCTGAAAGGCTCGGAATCTGGGTGTGTTTAGCTGGCGATTCGCCCAGAATCAGCCTTGATTCAGGATCTGAACAGGTATGTTTAGAACGGGGGATGTTCCGTGCTGGAAACGCGCATAATCCGCGACCGATCCAAGCCCAGACCGTGCCTTGATCAGCCTGTCTCACCCAGAATCAGTGCCAGACAGTAAACGCTCCAGAAAAAGGGAGGTCTTAGCGACTGCCTCTCGCGTCGCGAGAGCGGAATCTCCATCTGAACCGAAAGACCCGAACTCGGTCGGAGCTTCGAGGCGTCGGAACCCGACCTAGCCTATATACTTGTCGAAACACTTATATTCGAAAGCGAACGCGTCGCTATCGCTTTCCGAACTTGGACTCTTCTAAACCCCTCTGAAACCAGTCCGGAAAGCGGAGATGCAAACGTTCCTCAGAAACCAAGGGAAAAGCCCATGAGCACACCCTCTCCCAGCGCACACCCACCGAAAATTCATGTCTGTCCCGAATGCGGGAGCCTCAATCTCATAGAAGACTTCGATCAGGGAGAGACCATCTGCCAAGACTGTGGCCTGGTCCTCTCCCAGAACTTAATGAGCCGCGGCCCCGAATGGCGGGCTTTCACCAAGGAGGAAAAGGACGAGAGAGGGCGCGTGGGAATACCAACATCTTTCTCCATCCACGACAAAGGACTCTCAACAGTCATCGACCGGGTCAACAGAGACGCCTTCGGCAGACAACTACCCTTCGAGACACGAATGGAGATGCTCCGTCTTCGTAAATGGCAGATCCGGACCAGAGTACACTCCTCATCAGACCGAAACCTAGCCCAAGCCATGGCAGAGCTGGACCGTCTAACAGACAGGCTACACGTACCCGCCAACGTCAAAGAAGACTCAGCAGTCGTATACAGAAAGGCA
>VBBV01000050.1 GCA_005883695.1 Candidatus Bathyarchaeota archaeon
GTATGACACGTCTCTTGAGGGATTCGAGCATCTCGAACAGATGATCGGAGGCCCGATCCCCCGAGGATCAAGTCTCTTGTTGCTTGGGGATCCGGGCAGTGGAAAAACCGTTCTGTCCTACGAGCTGTTGCACGACGAGCTCGAGGCTGGAAGACCCAGCGCCCTACTGTCGTACGATGCGTTTCCTGAGGACGTTCAAGCCCGTATGAGAGAGTTTGGTTGGGATATTGTGTCCCATCTCCGCAAAGGGCGATTGAAGATAATCGACTGTTATTCCGGGCTTGCGGGACAGGGCGAAGGTGCTCTTAGGGATCCGTCGGATCTCACCGAGCTGAACATACAGGTCACCTCTTTCATAACAAAGGCCAAGAATGTTCCTGTAACTCTCATTCTCGACTCGCTTACTCCGATCTTCAATGGGGTCGAGGCAAAACAAGCGATCAACTTCCTGCAGACAGTTGGAGCGAAGGTCAAGAAGACTGGTGGCCTGTTTATCCTGACCGCCTCTAGAGGCGCTATACCGGAGGATTCAGTCTCGAAGATTAGAAGCATAGTCGACGGCGTTATCGAGCTAACACTGGTCAGGTCGGGAAGGAAAGCGGTCAGATACCTCTCCGTCCTGAAGATGGAACGGAGAAGAATCGCATCCGACACGGTCCTGTTCGAGATAGAAAGAGAGCGCGGATTGGTCTTCCGAGTCTCGCGCTTTCGAATACTTAGGAGAAAGCTAGGACAGCTGAAGCTTAAACCCACGACCATACCCGCAAAGGGAGATCAAGCCGCTGCAACCTCTCCAAAGGTGGAGGGAAGGCGCGTAGATGAGAAGGGCAAGGAGGGAAGGGGTCCAGAGGTCTCATCCAAGGACACCGTCACAAAACAACGCTAAATTTTCGGAAACGAGCTTTTAGCGAGCAGTCCATTTCCCTATCCTCATGACTGTCGCGTTTATCGGGCTGGGCTTGAACGATGAGAGAGGTCTAACCCTCGAGGGGCTGGAGGAGGCTCGACATGCCAGCAGTGTTTTCGCAGAGTTCTATACGAACATCATGCCCGGTTTGGATAGGAAGAAGCTCGAGCTTCTACTCGGAAAGAGGATTGTCGTGTTGAGTCGAGTCGAGCTGGAGGATGAAGGAGGCAGACGAATTGTTGAGGCAGCCGCAAGGAAAAAAGTTGCTTTCTTGGTTCCGGGGGACCCGATGATTGCTACGACTCACATTTCTATCAGGCTGGAGCTTGCGAAGAGGGGTATCTCTTCAAGGATCATCCATGGCCCGTCGGTAATGTCCGCTGTCTGCGGAGCCACAGGTCTTCAGAGCTACAAGTTCGGAAAATCTGTCACTCTCCCTCAGGAGTCTGGGGTCCCAAGGTCGTTGCTGGATACCGTTCAGGATAACAAGAGAAGGGGACTCCACACGCTCATGCTTCTCGATGTTAGAGCTGAGAGGTCAAAACAGCTAACGATAGGGGAGGCGGCGGCCAAACTGGTAGTCGCGGATCCTGCGCTTGAAGACTGGATAGGTATCGGCGTGGCACGGATTGGATCGGAAGACCAGCTCGTGCTTTCTGGAAAGCTTGGAAGGCTTCAGCGCGAAGAGTTCGGGAACGTCCCTCATTCGCTTGTGATTCCCGGAAGGCTTCATTTCATGGAAGTTGAGTCTTTGAAGGCCTTTTGTGGGGCGAATGGTGAGGATTTGGAGGCGTTGAAATGAGGGAGCGAGCCGGAGAGAGAGCGGCCAAATATCTGGAGACAACGACCAAGTCACTACGACTCTTGAAGATCAAAAAGAACTTCGGAACGGTTTCCTCGCCTCAGCTCGACTATGTTTCGGAACTTGCAGGAGACTATGCACGAGATGCCAAACACTATTTGAGCCATCGGAAACCCGTCACCGCGCTCGCATGCATCGCTTATGCAGAGGGTCTTCTTGACGCCCTGAAATTTCTCCAGCTAGCTGAGTTCTAGCTAGAGCGGATTTGTTTTGGTAACACTGCCCTGATATCTTGGGCCGGGTCTATTATCGTCGAGACTCATGGAGAATTGTGCAGGCTGTGGCAAGCCCATTCACAGGGACGAGCCTGTCTCTGCCTCGTTCAGCCAGGAGGGGCAGAGGAGCTTCTTCCACAAGACGTGTGAAGACCGAGCCGAGCACGTGAACAAGTGGAAAGAGGAGGCGGCATGGGCGTTCAGGGCGACGCGACTGACGATGTCGGAGTGGGACGAGTGCAGTCCTAGGAAACATCTCGGTGTTTGGCAGTCGATATTCATTGCTCGAAGAGACGAAGATGTCTGGTGTCCGGACTGCGGCCTCAAAATAGCTCGACAAGAGACGCTTACGTGTCCCACCTGCGGCGGTCGAGTCATCATCACCGACGCTGAGACCACAAAGATGGTGTTCACCCACAGAGAGACTCTCTACAAACTCCATTTACACTGTACGGAAAGGGGAGATGATTCCTTCGTCTATGCAGTCATCAGCGGATACACCCCGGTGACCATCACGGCGAAGAAAGGCGAAGCTCCAGAGGCTTCATCGAAACAGGCGATGATGCTGAAGTATGAACCGAAAGGGGATCTCAAGAAGGGGCTATCTGTATAGCCTCTAACCTCGTCGAGAAGCGTTCATATTCTCTCTACTAACAGGCTCTCTCCCGTTTTGGTCTTGCCATCGGGAAAGACGGTGCTAGCCACTGGCGTCTTCGACCTCCTTCATCTTGGACACCTTAGATTCCTTGAGGAATCCAAGAGAAAAGGCGGTCCTAGGTCAAGGCTCGTCGTAGTTGTCGCCCGCGACAAGACCGTGTTTCGAAGAAAAGGGAAGAGTCCGGTCATCCCTGAGGATCAAAGGAGGGAGCTCGTTGCCGCCCTCCGAGTGGTGGACAGAGCGATTCTGGGAAGAGAAGAAATTGATCTCCTAGGCATCCTCGAAGAGGTCAAGCCTGATATCGTGTGCGTTGGCTACGACCAGGATGAGATAAGAGTCGCTGTTGCGGAACTTATCCGGAAACAGGGGTTACCGATCCGGGTCATCAGAATACGAAGGTTTGGACCCATCGGATTCAATAGTAGTTCAAAGCTGAAGAATAGGGTTGCAAAGGCATTGTCGGTAGCTTAGGGTTTTATCGGGACTCTAACGCGGACCTTGTCTCCATCAACGAGTTTGAATTGCTTTCTTAGTGATATGGGAGTGATCAGTTCGACAACGTCCTCACCGTAGTGAGCTCGGATCGGAAGGACTATCGCGCCCTTGACCTCGTCGTTGACGATTGCTCTGAAGCACTTCGCCGGGCCGTAAGTACGCTTTTCATTGGCGAATCCCTCAATGTATACGAACGGATACGTGTCTAGGATCTTTCTATCGTTGAGATTTTCATTGATGACTCTGAGATTTAGGGTGCCAGGAAAGGGGTCGAATCCTAGTTTCGATATGAACTGTTTCCGGTAACCGTCGAGGCTCATATAATATGAGCCTTCAGAGAGACCTGTAAAGACCGTTCCGGCGATGACGAGGTCTTTCTTGGGCGCTTCAAAGACCCGCTTAAGGTTCAGGTACATGTCGGATAACTGTCGGAGTCCATCTCCGGTTATTCTTACCTTCTGATCTCGTCCATTTCGAGTTCTCTCGATCAATCCCAGCTTTTCCATCTCGATGAGACGGCGGGAGGCCGTTTGTTGAGAACTTCCAATTCCTTTTGCGACGTCTGATGTGCTGCAGACGACTTCCTTGTCGGTGGCGCCCATCTCGGACAGTTTGTAGAGCGCCAGTAAATGGGAGGGTTTCATTTCCAGATTCGTCTTCTCAGGAGATGGTCAGGGACACTTAGTGATCTTCTATCCTTTTTCCGAGACGGTCGAGGGCCTGTTCGAGTGAGAATCGTCTGACTTCTGTAACCACGTCTCCTCTCGTGGTCTCGATTATTCGTCTCGCCGCATCCATCTTGACTCTAAACGTTGGTACGATCGAGGTGTGTTCTAGTGTCTGAAGATCATCGTATACTCCTTCCATCGAATCCAGAAGCTTCTCCGCCTTTCCAACGTCACCTTTTCGGAGAGAGTTTAGTGCCATTCTTCGAAATTCTCCAACGGCGTCCAGCAGTCCGAGCACGTAGCTTCTGTGATCGGCGCCAGACTCGGCCATCGATACTATCCCCTCGCCTCGCGCAACCTTTCGGAGAGTGACAGCTTCCACGTATTCTTGGAACGCGACTATGACCCCGTTGGAGCTC
>VBBV01000083.1 GCA_005883695.1 Candidatus Bathyarchaeota archaeon
TCTTCGATGCCTCCAGAAGCCGAACAACACTAGCTCCAATCGCTCCACTGGCGAGGTTGGCGTAAGCTGCTGACTTCCTGTTCTGTTCGACGCAATCCGCGAAGTGAAGGATCTCCTCGCCCAAAGTATTGCTTGGAGCCACCGATACGGGCTCGGTTCCGTCGGGTCTTTGCAGGACAAGTTTCTGATCGAGGCAATCTAGCGTGGCGACTGCGTCGCTGCCTACTACAGTTACGTCTCTCCGCTTTTCATGATCCAGCCAGCTTAGCTCGATGTTCGCTACGATGCCATTCAGGTAATCGGCGGTGATGAAGGCCACCTCGTCTCCTGTTCGGGTTCTGTATCCTCTGCCCCTGCAGGATATCTTTGATGGCCACGAGCCGAGAACGTCGTTGCAGATGTCGAATGGGTGCGGGCCTAGGTCGGTTATCACATCCCTCTCTTTCTGGGGTGGAAGGAGGCCGGTCCACTGCAGTCGGAGGTAGTAGATATCGCCTAGCACTCCGCTGTCGACTACGCGTTTGAGCTCTTTGACGCCGTTGTTGAATCTGTGAAGGTGTCCTGTGGATAGAACTCTGCTGTTGGTTTCTGCGAGCCTCACGAGTTCGTATGCTTCTCTTGTTCTTAGCGCGAGTGGTTTTTCGACGAGGACGTCCTTTTTGGATCTTAGGAATTCGGATGCTATCTCGAAGTGGCTGGCGTTCGGTGAGCAGATGTGAACTGCTGAGACGTACGGGTCCGATAGGAGGTCGCGGTAGTTCAGGTGGTAGGTTAGAGGGCCAAACTCTTTGGCGCACTGTTCAAGGATGCTTGGTGAGTTGTCCACTACGGAGCTGAGGCTTACCTTGCCGGTTGTCTTGGCTAGGTTCAGGATTTCCCTGATTACCTTCTTTCCCCAGTAGCCGGCGCCGACTACCGAGATCTGCAGGGGCTGCATTGTACGTGGTAGCTACTTCTTGATCTCTTCATATAACCAGCGCGTCTAAGAAGGAACACAACCAACCACAATGTGTTCGCCGTAGCCGATCTTCGAAACTTAGACAAGATAGAATCGGAGATCTAGATTTTTAGAGAGTCGGCTCTTCTGCGCCGCGAGATGCTCTGTGCAAGACCCCCCTGACGAGGGGATTTGCCGTCTGGCAGGGTCTCTGGGCGAGACAGACGATTCAGAGTGCGGTTCGGACTTATGCCAAGGCGAAACTCGGGGTTTTATCGCCGTATCGCGAACGGTTTCCGGGGCAGTGTAGGGAAGGGGTCCCTGATTCGATATCAGGGCTGATAATGGGCGATTTCTCTTCCTATTTTTTCACGTGACTTTGTTGGAAAGCGTAGGCATTTTGTTATCCGGGAATATTCTGGAAATAGACCCGTCATGGTTGTCGATGATCATTCTAGGGGTCTTGAGAATCTGGTCGTAATCCTGAGCTGCCTCGTCCAAGTCGGAGGCGACACGGTGCCAGTGATTCGGGACCGTTGCGTATACAGGCTCGAATATTGCCCACTTGTTAGCGTATGAGAAGAGCTCTGCACCTGCCTTCATCAGTAGCAAGTACGCTTCTCCGATAGATCCCTCATCAAGAGTCCGAACATGGTCTCGGTGGAACAGCATCAAACGTTCCCTATGACCCTTCATCGTCTTGGTCCGCACCAGTTTCCACCGCGGGAATTCCGCGAGAACCTCCTCCTGCGAAATGTTGCAAAGAGAGCAGAGCTGGCTGCCGGGAGCAGTCTCAACAGCGTTTTCCTTAGGGCTTGTTTGTTCGAGCCGGGCCAATTCTCGCACCTATGCGACGCGGCCACTTGTAGTACGCGCCCATTAGAATATTGCCCTCTTTCCTCGATAATTAGGTCATTCTTAGGTTCCGATTGATACAGAACTGTATCTTAGGGCGTAGATTCTCCTAGACCGTTCCCGCTGAGGGTCTCCGTATCTGTAAGTCCGACTGCACAACGTAGATTCTTGGAAACGAATTTTCGTGATGTCCGGAGAGCCTATGCTTTCAACCAAAGATCTCTCCGTCATTTGCGTCTCCGCCTGAACCAGCAACCTGAACACGATTCACGCGAGATTCCAATGGAGACTGGGCACTTGAACCAGAGTCCCGAGCGAACAGTTAGGCTCGACCTATCGTGTTGACAGGGGTTTATGAGTATGATCGTCGAGAGACTCTCAAAGATAGAGTCTGGTTCCAGCTCGGCGGTTAGACCTTCGCAATCGCCCGAGGGTCGCGAGATTAGCAACGGATTGGTCATCGTTGAAACTCAAGTCAAAACTGAAATTTGCCTCCGTGTTCATGTTGGTCGTGGTTCTGTCCGGACTAGGGTCCCCGCTAAATCTAGGCTCATCTTTCAAGCAAGCAAGCTTCCCTCTGCTCCCCTTCAACTCTGCACTTGGATCATCATGGAACACGGCCGTTACTTGCCAACCACTCATTGTAACCGTCCGTGATATTCTGGGCAGTCAGGAGAACAGCAATGGTGGAGCAACATTTGAGGGAGGCTGGAACGAGTCCATACCTGACAAGCGATCGATCGACCCGCCATGCTCCGTGAATGGGAAAGCCACGTTCGTCGAGATCGACAACGTCATACTTCCAAGCTTGACGCTTGCAGATGAGTGCGGGGACTCAGGGTACAGCCCTCAAATACCGACCGCTTTCTGCGATTCCACAGGGAACATAGAAGACCCGAATGACCATACTTTCGATCCCAACTACAATATGATTCAGATTCACACTGAGAACGATATGAACTGGAAGTACAACAGTATCGCTTATCCCGACGCCCCTGTGGGAGTGCCGATAGATATCCAGGGATTCGTCAACTGGGACCCATGGCATCTAGCAGATTCTTGGCATTCCTACTCCGGATGGGAACTCCACCCACTGACCGCTTGGAGATTGTCTGGAGCGCAGCCACTTACAGCGAGCATCATATTCAGCCCGACCAGCCCTGTTGTGAATACGAACGTCTATTTCGTTGCCGCGGCTACAGGAGGAACTGCTCCGTACACATATAAGTGGAGCTTCGGGGATGGCTCAACGGGAACGAGCGCCGCCCCCATCCATCAGTATGGTACCTCAGGCGTCTACACGGTCAGTTTGACTGTGACAGACTCGGCAAGCGGCTCATACAGTACTTCTCGAAGTGTTACCATCTCTTTGCCAGCCCCGCTGAAGGCTGGATATCAATTCCTGCCATCAACCCCATTGGCGGGCACCACGGTTACGTTCACTGGCTCTGCGACTGGAGGTCAACCCCTATACAGTTACACGTGGGTGCTTGGTGATGGGGCCGTTGGAAGCGGACCCGCTCCTACTCACTCGTATATTTCCCCCGGAAGTTACACCGTGACGCAGACCGTGACTGACTCTGCCGGAAACACTGCGACTGTATCAGGCGGTATCAATGTTCTTTCTTCTTCGCCTCCGCCTTTGATGACTCAGCTAGCGTTCGCAAATCCCTCTGGGCTTGACCTGTCAGGCACGATATCTTGGCAGGTCTGGGATGGAGACGTTCCCGTGAGTACTAGTTGTCCTTGTCTTCTCAACACGACAAAGGTCTATGAGCTGAACGTTTTCTACCAAAGCCATCCAATAGAGAGCAGGATTTTCAGTCCTCAATCTGTTGTCTATACTACTGTGTTCATGTATCCTCACCAGTCAACACCTAATGGCTACGTTGCTTTCAACTCTACGATAAACAACTTCGCCCTGATCGAACAGTTGGGCTCGCGTCTCGTGTTCATAGCCACAGCAACAACCTCTGAAGGCCACACGGTCCTTGTCAAAGTGCCAACGTCTCCCATATCTGTCCTGAAGGATGGGGTAGCCTATCCATTCACGTACGACGCGTCCTACGGGCTAGTGGTCATTCAGACTGCAACGTTAACGCAGTGGGACATTGTCTTCGGCACATC
>VBBV01000084.1 GCA_005883695.1 Candidatus Bathyarchaeota archaeon
CAAGCCTTCGACTTGGTTTCTAACGGTGAAACTGCGAAAGAGTCTGTTCTGGACGTTCTGAGGTGGCTTGCATTCCATCCAGATGGAGCCGCCGAAGAAGCGGTGGAAATGCTGAACCTCCGAATGCTGACCAAGTCGGACCTAGAGAATATCATCAGCAAAGTTGTTGAATCGAATCAAACTCTGGTGCAAGAAAACGGTGCCAAAGCTCTCGGACGAATGATGAACCTAGTAATGGGCGAGGTGAGGGGGCGAGCCGACCCTCGACAGGTTACGGAGCTGCTTAGGACCCGTTTGGAACAGGTCAAAGCATGACAAGCACGAAGGACGAGCTAAAGGTCGATGATATTGTCCTTGACGATCTTGATAAGAAGATTCTTCACTGGTATCTCATCGACGCTCGCCTCTCCTACAGGGAGCTAGCGCACAAGCTAGGCGTCTCCACAACTACAGTCCAATCGAGAACCGCAAAACTGGAGAAAGCAGGAATCATACGCGGCTACTCGGCGATGTTCGACCATGACAAGATCGGCTTCCAGCTTACCGCCATCACAGAAGTGAGCGTCGCAAAAGGCAAACTCCTCGAGCTGGAGAAGGAGGTCGCCAAGATGCCTCAGGTACTAGCCGTATACGACGTTACAGGACTCACCGATGCGATGGTCATCGCGAAATTCAAGAGCCGAGATGATTTGAGCAAGTTCACTAAAGCTCTGCTAGCGATGCCCTTCGTAGAACGAACGAACACCCACATCGTCCTCACGACAGTCAAAGAAGACTTCAGACTACTGTAAGCAACCGTATAGGGAGAATCACGAGTGGAGTTTGACGCTCTTCTTAGAAAACGCAGGAATGTCTACGGGTTTCAAGACAAGGCAGTACCAGATGCCATTCTACATAAGATTCTCGAAAACGCACGCCACGTTCCTAGCGCAGGTTTCACCCAAGACTTCGACCTCGTGGTGGTCAGAGACCCTGAGACAAAGAGAAAACTCGCAAAAGCAGGCCGAGAACAAGAATATGCGGGCTATGCGGGAATCGTTCGGGGGTTCATTGAAAAGGCTCCTGTCGTCGTGGTCCCGTGCGGTAACAAGCCCCGATTCGAATCCAAATATGGAAGTCCGGCGGAGAAGAACGCAAGAATTCCGTGGTGGTTGACCGACAGCGCCTTCTCCTCCATCGTTCTCATCCTTTCTGCGTTCCAGGAAGGAATGGCCGCGTCATTCATCGGAGCGATTGACGAGAAAATGGTTGCCGAAAGCCTCGACCTTCCGGTAGACGGCTCGATAATTCCCCTCGCGATCATCCCAATAGGATACAAACACGAAGAAGAACGACGCTTCGATCCAGAAATGAGGAAGAAACTGAAAACTCTCAGGCAATCCACGAACCAAATACACTGGGAGAGGTGGTCTGAGTAGCCACCTTCAACCCCGGAGTGAAGCAAGTCCTGAGACAACCCGCAACTTGCTCTCACAATTGAGACAGCTATCTCAGGATTTTTTGGTTGCGGCTTTCAGTTTCTTTATCGCATCCCTCAGATAGTCAGCAGCTTCGTCTGGATTTTCGATGTACTGGGATACGATGTTAACTAGTGCGCTCCCGACTATTGCTCCATCAGCTCCCGACTTGATGATGGCCGATACGTGTTCAGGCCGGGAGATGCCGAACCCCGCGGAGATGGGAATCTTTCCCTTTGCCAGCGACTTGACTGAGCTGACAGCCTCTAATGCCTGGGGGCTAAGAGTGTCCCTAGGACCTGTAACACCGTAGAGAGAGACGAGATAGAGAAAACCCTTCGAGCTGTCGAGAATAGTTCGCAGTCTCGGCTTAGAGGTGTTTGGTGCTGCTAGGTAGATGTTATCGATATTGTGCTTCAGGGCAAGGTTTCTGAACTCGTCGCTCTCTTCAACCGGCAAATCCGGGACGACGATCCCATCAACACCGGATTCACGGGCTTTAGTTAGGAAGCGGTCCAAGCCCATCGCAAGAATAGGATTGTAGTAACTCAGAACGACAAACGGGACCGGAAACTGGGATGAGAGTTCTCGGATCAAACCCAGGATTCCTTTAGGCGTGGCTCCTTGGGACAAGGCCCGCATGCTAGAAGCTTGGATCACCGGACCATCTGCAATAGGGTCTGAGAATGGAATCCCGACCTCGACAATATCTGCTCCACCCTCTATCAAAGCGATAGAATTGTTCAAGAACGATTTCGGGTCCGGGTCGCCACCTGTCAGGTAAGCGACCAAGGCTCCGTCTCCGCGGCTACGAAGTTCTCGGAACTTCGCCTCAATCCTATCCTCATTGTGGGAGGTGCTTGGCAATTATCTCCACATCCTTGTCCCCTCTGCCTGAAAGGTTGACGATGATCGAATGCTTTGTCCCTAGACTCTTCGCCAGCTTCATCGCGTAGCTGATAGCGTGGGCCGATTCTAGGGCAGGCATGATCCCCTCCAGTTGTGAGAGAGTCTTGAAAGCGTCCAGAGCCTGTTCATCGGACACTGTAACATACCTGGCTCGCCCCGCGTTCATCAGGAAGACGTGCTCCGGCCCGACCCCGGGATAGTCAAGCCCGGCTGAAATACTTCGGGTCGTCTGCACTTGTCCCGCTTCGTCCTGCAGAACATATGTCATCATGCCATGCAGGACCCCTTCGCGTCCGGCAACTAGAGGCGCCGCGTTTTGTCCCGGCGACAAACTTTCCCCGCCAGCCTCGACTCCGTAAAGGTCGACATCCAGATCGTGCAAGAACGAATGGAAGATTCCGATCGAATTGCTTCCTCCACCGACGCATGCAACGACAGCTTTCGGGAGCTTACCGTCTGTTTGGAGGATCTGCTTCCGAGCCTCCTTCCCAATCACGCTCTGAAAGTCCCGGACCATCGTCGGATAAGGATGTGGGCCCACAACCGATCCCAGAAGATAGTACGTATCCTGAACATGTGTAACCCAGTCCCTCAATGCTTCATTGATCGCATCCTTCAAGGTCTTGGACCCGGACTCAACAGGATGCACTTTTGCACCTAGCATCTTCATCCGGTACACGTTCAATTTCTGTCGATCCATGTCCTCAATCCCCATGTAGACCTCAGCCCTCAACCCTAGAGCTGCACAGGCCATAGCGGTAGCAACCCCATGTTGTCCCGCCCCAGTTTCAGCAATGATCCTCCGTTTCCCCATTTTCTTAGCCAGGAGAGCTTGGCCGAGAGTATTGTTGATCTTATGCGCGCCGCCATGCAATAGATCCTCTCTCTTCAAGTAAATCCGAGCGCCACTCGCATGGCGAGTCAAGTTAGCAGCAAGGTACAGTGGCGTAGGTCTGCCGGCGAAACTGTCCAGCCAGCCCGCCAACTCCTTCTTGAAGGAGGAGTCGTGGGAAAATCTGTTGTATGCTTCTTCAAGTGCTCTTAGTGGCTCCATCAAGGTCTCCGGGACATACTGCCCTCCGTATTTTCC
>VBBV01000085.1 GCA_005883695.1 Candidatus Bathyarchaeota archaeon
AGATCGGATCTTGGGCTATCTGGATCTTTGGAATAATTATCGCCCTGAACCAACTCGACGTAGCGATCAACGTGCTCCTCCTGATTCTCTTCCTAGGAGGAGTTGCGATAATCGTTGCTTACAGGAACATTCTCACAGATATGGCTGCGTCCCAGTTCCTTTCCACCTACCAACCTTTCAAAGTGGGAGAATGGATAGAGGTCCAAGACTACTATGGAAGAGTCATTGAGAGGAACCTGATACAAACGAAGATTCTAACCTCTGACAACGAGATAGTTATTGTCCCAAATTCTACCTTATTGAAGAGATCCGTCATAAACAGAAGCCGGTCCGGCGGCTTGCGGGTCCAGATTCCGGTCACCGTTGACAGCAAATATGACTTGAAAAACGTAGAGAAGAACCTGCTGGAAATTGGCGAGGAGATGAAGACCGACCTTGTGCCTGACGCTCCTCCCCAAGTAAGGGTCACGCAGGCGACATCCCAGCAAGCCCACCTCGTGCTTATGCTCCGGATAACCAATCCGGCCAAGCGCGACCAGCTCATCTCAGATGTTCAAGAGAAATTCTACGAACTCCTCCCTGAACTCGACGCTCGAAAGTAGCCCTAGAACGTCAAGCCATATTAGCGCGGGGATTCGGGAAACCGCTTCTACAGCTCACGAAATCGTAGAGGAAACTCTTCCTTGACCCAGCCCCCGGAGAAGCCCGCTCGACGAAGGGGACTGAAGAGAACTATTGGAATCGGCGGATTGTTCTCCATTGGTTATGCTGATGTTGGAGCCGGGATCTATCTCGCGCTGAGCCTAGTTGCCCTGCATGCGGGCTATGCAACTCCAATCGCGATCGGAATAGCCGCTATCGCGTATTTCCTCACGGGGCTTACGTATGCAGAGCTATCCTCAACCTACCCGACTGCCGGAGGGTCCGCAGCTTTTGGACAGGCAGCTTTCGGAGACACCGTAAGCTTTCTCGCCGGGTGGATGCTCTGCCTAGACTATGTCGTTACAGCCGCAATCTTCTCCATACCTGCTATTGGCTACCTATCCTATTTCACTCCCCTTCTAAAAGAGCCAATCTGGCTAGGTACTGGAGCGATCATCCTCCTGGTCAGTCTACTTCTCCTAAACGTAATTGGAATCAAAGAATCCGCGAATTTCACCTTTGGACTTAGTATTCTGAGTCTGCTCAGCGAGATCGCCCTGATCATCCTCGGACTCGCACTTGTGATCCCTAATGGTGCCCTCTTCCACTGGCCTCAGACATTCAACCTTGGCACTATGCCCACATGGTCACAGCTGATTCAGGGAATAACCCTGGCAATGGTGTCTTATCTTGGAATAGAAGCGCTGGCGCAAGCCGCCGAGGAGACAAAGATTGCGGGAAGGACCGTTCCCCGGGCAACAATGCTGACGCTCGTAATTGTAATCGCACTCTACCTAGCAATTTCCCTAGTTGCGGTCAACGTCGTTCCGCCTACAATTCTCTCCAGTACCTGGAAGAATGACCCTCTTTCAGGAGTTGCAAGTAATCTTCCCGGAACGGGCGTACTTGTTGTGGGATGGATCGCCCTATTGGGATGTGCCATCAGCATTATCGGGGCGAACGCTGGGATCATCGGGTCCTCGCGAACCCTCTTCGCACTCTCGCGGTACAGGTTGCTCCCGAAAAGATTCGGGGCGATACATCCTAAGTTCCGGACCCCGCACATTGCCGTGATGACATTCGGTGTTGGAAGCATACTTCTTGTCGTATTCAGTACGTTCGTCTATCTAACTGGGGGTGAGGATCCACTCGTTTTGCTGGGAAGCCTCTACAACGTGGCGTTACGTTTCAAGAGGAAAACCGGGGTGCTGGAACTTCCTATCCTGCCCCTCCTCGGATTGCTCGCCACCAGCGCGATATGGGTGGCCGTGATCCTAACACATGAACTGGGCAGAGAATTGGGGATTATTTGGGTCGTAATGGGAATGGGGTTGTACATCTACTTCAGACGCAAGAATCGCCTGCCTCTCCGTGGACGCGCGCTTCCCGAGCCTCGGGAAACATCGAGCCCTGAGAAGGGATAAGCGCCTATTCGGTCTGCTTGAGCCTTTTCTCTATGAAGTCTACCTGTTTTGTAAGGAATTTCTTGTATGTTCTGAGAAGCTTTGCCTGTTGAGGCTTGGTCTGCTTGTCGATCGTGGTCATGGTCCGACGGAAGGTCTCCACAGTCTCCTCTAGTCCGGCCGACACCTTTGGACTCGTGTCTTGCACAAACTTTTCAGTTGAAGTTTTCAGGGTCTTGCTTGCGACAACTAGGTCCTTGCTTAATTGTTGGAGATCTTTTCGCATTGCCTCGAGGGCTTCCCTGGCCTCGCGGCGCACTTCGTCTCGCATGTTCTTCTTTTCTGACATCTCTGACCTCACAGAGGGTCATCTGAAGATAAAGCTTCGAATTCGAACAGCTTCATCTGAATTCATATTAGACCCGTGGTTGGACTGCACAGGCATGAAAGGGGTCCGGGACAAGGTCTACTCAGCATGGAAAGCGGGCCAGCCTCCTAGCCCGGCCATTGGGACGCTGGGGATCAGAGTTCGGAGCATAGAGGAGAGCAGAGCGGTTCTTGAAATGGACGTTGACGAACACTTGCACAACTAGTCTGGAACAATGCATGGGGGAGTGTTGGTGGATATTGCTGATGCGGCAATGGGGATTGCGGTAATGACTACAATCGAGTTGAAGATGAGCTTCATGCGCAGCCACATCAAAGGACGATTAGTTGCAGAGGGAACGATTGCAAAGAGAGGCCGGCGCATAGCATTCACCGAAGCAGTCTTGACGAATGTGAAGAAGGAGATCCTAGCAAAATGTAACGGTACTTGGCTCATAATGCCAGCCTAGCTTGGCCTTGTCATGTCCTCAAAGCGTCCCGTTGAGCTCGGCAGAGATGTGCGGCTCTTCCTACTCTTCCTGTCAGAAATCAACCTAGTAATGGGTGCCCTATTCTTTGTCTATCCGAGCCTGGTGATCGGTCTCTGGCCGTGGCAGGTGAAAGCATTGGCGGTACGGTTCATCGGCGCAATATTCCTCGCAATAGCCTTTGGCTGCTGGTCTGCCCTCAGAGCCAAAATCTGGCAGAGAGCGAAGATTCTCGTGCTAGTCGGGGGAACATTCTTTGGGATCACATCAATCGTCTCGATCGTCCTTGCGGTATCGCACAATGGAGGATACGTGATCTCGGCATGGACAGGATATTTCCTCATTGCAAGTCTGGGAAATTTCTGCCTGTTGTACCGGTATGGTTGGCCCCGAAAGCCTCAGGATAGATTGGGCGGAAGTGGGCCTTGGAGGACTGCTCGTTGGTTCTTTCGGATCCAAACAGTTGTTGTTGGAATATTTGGCATCATGATGCTCTTGGTGCCGGATGTCGCCCAGCACCAGTTCTGGCCTTGGTCGGTCTTGACCCCGACCCTGCAAATGTTCGCGGGTCTCTTCTTGGCCACATGTCTCGCGACCGGTTGGGCCTCCTTGCAGACGGATATTGGTAGAATCAGGGTTCTGCTGCCGCTGGACGTTATCTTTCCAAGCCTTGCACTGTTAGCTGTAGGAATTCACTGGGACGTAATATCGAGTCAAAGCCCCAGCGCCCTAGTAACGGGCGTATGGGTATTCATCTACGCTTTCGTGGCGATAGGATCGGCATTCCTCTTCTTTTTTTCTCGGAAAAAGTAGTGATGTGACTTGGAAGAAAACGTGATGCTAGGAAATTAGATCTAAGCACAAGCAGATCTGCTTCAGACAAGAATCTACTGATACCGCAATATGGAGAGTTGTATGGAAGGCGCTCTTCTGTTCAAACTCTTGACCTAAGTATCCCGATCATGTTGTATCCACAGTTGGAAATTGGCATCGCAAGTACCGCTGTTTACGCTAGCAATGACTCCTACTTCTGATCGGTGGCGTCGTCCTCTTCATCGAGGGAATATTGCAGGCTACTGATGTGGGAGGCCTCATGGATTTCAGCACCAACTTGGCCCGCTTAGGGCGTCTCATGGGCATCGTCGTGAATCCTCGTGGGAATTCTGGCACTAGCGGGTTCGAGGGAAGTTGCCAATCCGGCATGGAGCCTCATCCTCCTGATACTCGGCTTATTCGTTGGAAGCCTCGGAGGCATAGTGGTCTTCATCGGGAGCCTAATCGGCCTCGTCGCTCACTACGTGAAGATCTAACGAAAGAACTGACTCGAAGCGAGGTGATTATCCTTAGAGATTGAAATATACAATTGCGGTTGCAAGGTCCGTGTCTATGACGTGGAATTTGGAGAGTCGAAGAACGATCTTACAGAGCGACCTAGTCTTATTTCAGATTTCAGCCCTTGCCTCAAGCATAGGAACGCTCGGAGAGTTCCGCCTGGAGAAGCTCGACTCCTAAAGGTCCGAGGCGAACATGAGGCTTTTCTGAACGAGTGGGGACCGACCATCGTTAATGATTCGCTCTCACTTTTCGGTAGAGAGTGCAGCCCCTAGTTCTTCTTCCTATGGCGGAGATAGAGCGCTCCGAGTACAACGGGTGCTGAAATGGCACCAAACACGATTGGGTTGGAAGTTACCAGCTGGATGCCTACCTGAACTTCGGGGCTCTCTGTAACCCTGTTCAAGTACGGTATTCCGTAGGCTCCTGTAACGTATCCGTATAGCCACACGGCGAGAAATCCCCCGAGAAAGACTACCAGTGCACCGCGAGCGGAGCTTCGGTTTCGGGTTCTGACCGGGACGACAGTCGGGTTAGGGTCCTGGACCTGAGTTGACTCTTCTATCTCAGATACTTCTTCTAGGGGTCCTTGTTGAGGATGTGCGTGTTTCGTCAGGCTGTTCAAAATATCATCTCTTGTAACGTTGGCTACGCGGGGCATAGAGGAACCTTCAGGTTGCTTGTTCTGCCCGGAAAAACTGAACAGGTGCTTCGGCCTCGGGGGTTTCTTCGAATCCGACCCCAAACGTACCTTCCCCAATACCTTCTCTAGGCTCAACCGGGATTTGGGCATGGGCGTACTATCTAGCCATAGGGGCTAGGACTGGAACGGGGCAGAAGACGCGTCTATGTGAGGAAATCCTTGAGAATTTCCGTTTCATCAGTTATAGGCGATGCAATTTGATTAGTGAAGGGGATTTTATGCGAAAGAATGGTGACGCGAATCAATCTCTTCCGGACTGGTAGCGATAACTTGCGTTCGAAAAGACCGGATGACCCGGCTCTCGTGTTCCTTGGGACAGGTGGCGCAGATTGCACTCCGCGCGTCGGATGCTTGTGCGAGATATGCACAGAAGCCCGTCAAAAAAAGGGAAGATATTCCCGTAACGGGCCCAGCGTTTTCTTTACGGGTGTCAATGTGCTATTTGACACTCCGGAAGACATCGCCCACAGTCTAGAGAGGGAGAATATTCATCACGTGTCCCATCTGCTCTACAGTCACTGGCATCCCGATCATACAATGGGTCGTAGGGTTCTAGAACAGCTCAATCTGAACCTTCGAAAGAGAACAAAAACGATCACTGACGTTTGGCTCCCATCTTGGGTCCGCGACGATTTCCGAAAAATGCTGGGTCTGGAGGATCATTTCCAGTTCTTTGAAAAGATGGGTATCGTGAGGATTCACGAGTTTGGAGAAGGCGAAGAGATCAGGCTCGGCAACGCAACGGTGAAAGCTTTCCGTATGACTCAGCCAGGTCTCGCATCGTACCTAGTTCAACAGGATGCGAAACGAGTTGTACTTGCCCTTGATGAGATTAAGGATTGGAATCCGGGAAGCGAACTGATGGAGCCGGACGTGCTGGTCCTTGAAACAGGCTGGTTCGAGCATGACGAGCAAGGTGAGCAGATCATACCAACCGGACACTGGATTCGGCAATCCGAAGCCTCCTT
>VBBV01000086.1 GCA_005883695.1 Candidatus Bathyarchaeota archaeon
ATGAAATCATAGGATATGCCGAATGTGTGTAGATCTTTCGTGACAAAATCATGGGTCCCGCCATACAGACAGTTCTGGACGAGCAGGTGATCCCCATTATGAAGGAATGTGAGTAGGCTGGTAGAGATTGCCGCCATTCCGCTCGATGCCACAAGAGCGTCCTCCGCACTCTCAATCGCGGCAAGCTTCTCGTGGAGCGCCCTAGCGTTCGGCGTGTTGTTCAGGCGAATATACTCGATGTCATGGTAGCCTGGTTCGCTGCGGGTCTCGAACATTGCTGACTGGAATATCGGCATGCTCACAGCCCCCAAGACGCGGGGTTCCGGCTCGCCGGAATGAATCAGCTTAGTCTCGATTTTCTTGAACTTCTTTTCCTTCAAGACAAGAACCAGATGGGATAATCGCTCAAACAATCATCCTAGGATAGCTAAGACCCTTGCGCCAGCGCACGATGAGCAGATCCCCGAGCTCCGAGCACGTCTCCATGCAATAACTGTTCAGACTCTTGAGGCCACCCCCTTGGTTCTTGTACAACATTTTTTCGTGCTGGTACAAGAGTATGGTTTAACCTTCACAATTCCCTATAGTTAGCGCCTTGCCTGTCTATTCGACGCGTAAATTTCTTGTTCTGATTCTCCTGTCGGTTCTGGTCGGGTTTGCCCTGTTCAGCGGAGCGCGATCTGCCCTCAACTATCTGTCTCGATCAACAATTCAGCCTGTGGGCCCGGATTACAGTCTCGCCTGTTGCTGGCCCACGAACGATGGAATCGTGAACGCCCCTGTCGCGTCCACCTCCGACTCGTCCCTGACTTCGTGGGTCACCGTGAGGAGCGTAAACAACTTCTCTGGGAGTGTAGCGTTGACAGTGAACCTCGGACTGCCAGTCTCGGTCTCTCCGAACCTGGTCAATCTTATGAGTGGAGGCAGGGTCCAATCCGCTGTAACTTTCTCTATTCCGAGAGGCACGCCTGTGGGAGCCTATAATGGCACGTTCACAGGAATGAGCGGCGCCCTGGTCCGCTCAGTTCCCATCAGCGTGAATGTGGTTTCGCCTCCGCCTGACTTCGCACTCAACGCCAGCCAGACTGGTTTGGGCATTCCAGCTGGCGTCAAGGGGTCAATCTACGTTGGAGTATCGAGCCTGAGAGGTTTTGCAGGGACGATAGACCTGTCGACATCTGTCTCCCCATCCGGCTTGAACGCATCAATCACCCCTGCCAGCATCACTCTGGTGCAGGGAGCGGATGCGTCTGCGACCCTAAGTGTAGGGCCGATTCCGTCGGTCGGACCCGGCCAGTATTCAGTTACAGTTGTTGCTAGGAGCGGTGGTATAGTGCATTCGGAGGTCGTCTTAGTGGCTGGAGGATCGAGGGGGCCCGACTTTAGCCTTGTTTGTTGTTGGCCCACGAACGATGGGAACGCGACTGTTTCGGTGGGCTCAACTTACAACTCATATCTCACACTGAACGGTTTGAACAATTTCACTGGGACAGTATCCTTGGCCACGGACCTTCCCCTGCCCACGTCAATCTCGCCATCCAAAGTCCTCTTCTCCGCGAGCAATGGGACGAATGTTCAGGCCGGTATCACAATTTCAGTCCCGGGAGGTGCCTCCCCTGGGACTTACGCCGGCAAGTTGACGGGAACAAGTGGCTCCTTGGCGCATTCTATAGGTCTCACTGTTAGGGTGGTATCTTCCACGCCGGATTTCATCATCGGGGCGAACCAGACTTTCTTGCAGATCAGTCAAGGCTCATCACATGAGGTCACCGTCACGGTGACGAGTGTGAATGGATTCGCGTCAGGGCTGAACCTAACGACCGCTGTCTTCCCTAGTTCGCTTACCGGTCTCCTGGCGACTGTGAAGCCGGCCAATGTGACTCTGCATCCGGGTGGCACCGCCTCCTCAACGCTAACGATAGCAACTGGCAGCACGACTCAGACCGGATACTACAACGTCACCGTAACCGGTTCCTTCCAGTTGTCGCTGACTGGGCCGTCGATTTTCCACACTGTTGTTGTCAATGTCTTGGTCACGACGAACGCTTCGGTCACGAACACGGGCTCGCAGGCAGCCCTGGTGCCCGCAATTCAAACGAGGCTAGACTAGGAGTCCTGTCTGGGGGAGACGCAGGTGTAGCAGGTGCACCTATGGTGAGCGGGGAAGAGGAGGATCTAGAGAGGGAGGTCGCTGGGGAGTACAACACGCTCAGAATCTACATCTACATGCTAAAGGTCAAAGCGTCCTCCTCGCGGGAGGTGCAGAGAGCCCTCGACCTCTCAAGTCCGACTCTCGCCCAGCACCACCTAGAGAAGCTAAAGAAATACGGACTTGTCGAGAAGAACAATGGGACCTACCACGTTAGGTCGAGGGGGATTGGAATCCTCAAGTTCTACGTGAGGAGCGGAAAGTGGATTGTTCCGAGAACTATCTTTTTCGCGATTATCTTCGGCATTCTAGCCACAAGCCTGGCCCTCTCCAATTCTCAAAACCAGTACTTCATAGTAATCTTGACAATGTCGATCGTCGGGCTGGCCCTTTCGTTGTATGAGACTGCCCGGTTCTACAGAGTACTCCCGAAGACATGAGACGCAGAAGATAAACATGTCAAGCATTCGGTCTCCGAGCGTGCAATCACGCTCTTTACGAAGATTGCAAGAGTAATCCCTGTGATGGGGGGCGCATTCTGTACAACTTCTTTCTTGACGCGTACAAAAGAATGGTTTATCCTCATTCCCCCTAGAGTACGGCGCGGAAAAACCAATGTCGAAAAACATCACCATGCGATCCATACCACTACTCGCTATCTCCATCTTAGTTCTACTCGCAGTATCCCTCCTCAGCTCGACCGCGACTCCCAGCGCAACCGGTCCGGATTTCACCATGAACGCCAATCCCTCATCGCTGACCGTCAGACAGGGCGCTTCAGCATCATCCAATATCGTCTTGACAAGTCTTAACGGCTTTAACGGAACGGTGAGCCTCAGCACAACACCTCCACCGCTCTGTCCCAGCCCTCAGTGTCCGTCGTGGGCCGTGAGCCCCACAACTGTCACCTTGAACAATAACGGCACAGCAACCGCCATCTTTACGTACACCGCCGGTACCCAAACAGGCACTGGAACAAGCTCCGTCACTGTT
>VBBV01000087.1 GCA_005883695.1 Candidatus Bathyarchaeota archaeon
ACAATAAGCTCAACCAACGAGTTCTCTGCTTTCAATAGTTGCCCCCAGAGAACGTCAGGCACAATCCTGGAATGTTCGAAAGAAATGGCTACGATATGCCTGTTTTGATGCTCCAAGAGTTTGGCGAACTGGGCTTTTGTTCTTGGTATGGGTTTTGGAGGGAAGAAGTACCACGTACCGGGATTATTCTGGAGTTCCCTTGAAGCGGCCACAAATCCCCATAGCTTGTCATCTCTGACAGCTGCCGCCAAGTTCCGGTTCGGGTCTACAGGATCGATTACGACCAATGGAGAGCCAGGGGCTCGATGGCTCGACTCCTTGCTACTAGTTGGCTTTTCGAGATCCAGAAAGATAACAGGCTTCCATTTCGAGGCTTGTACGAGGGTATCTAGAAACGATTTGTAATGAAGGATCAGAGTTTCGACGAGCATTCCGCTAAATCCCCCAACTCTGATCTCGGCGCCATAAGACCGAATACCTTTCAAGAACCGTTTCAGGAGCCTTGCTTCAAGCCGCATCTCCGGTCTCAGATGCTCTCTCATGTACTCAGTATGGTACGGTGTCCTGTCAGTTGCGCTCTTCCACTGGCCCTTTTCCACAGAATAGCAGGGAACCACATTGACCCTGATACCATCAATATGAAATTCCAAATACGGATGCTCAGCATACCGATCGACCGTTTTAGCAGGTATTCCTTTCCGAATCGCTGGGAGGACTTTCTCGGCCCACTCCTGCCTCTCCATTGTTGGAGGGAAAGTAGCGAAGATATCCAGGTCGGCTTCGCCGCTCAACCATGTGTCTCGGGCGTAAGATCCCTGAAGCGAGACAATGCCTCCGAGCCTAGCGTTGTCCAAGATGCTCTGAACCTGACCTTTCAGTGATTGAGCCAGTTGCGACATTCTTGCTCTTTCGTCGTCGCTTGGAACAACTTTCTTTGCAATCTGGTCCAAGATAGGTTGGATCGGAGTCGGCATCAAGGAACCCCAAGCGAGCAGTTGGTATTTGAAACTGGGCCAGCGATAGCTTATCGCGACTGGGCAGGAATTTCCAGCAAGGTCGAGTATTTCGGTCCGGAACTCGAGAGAATGCTCTGTTTGAGCCGGACTTTGTCCACAATGAATGAGCCGAAACTCTCGTCGTTTAGTTGCTGGAGAAAATTGGCAGTCTCATCCCTCTTTCTGCCGGATCGGACCCGGGCAATAGTGATGTGAGGACTGAAAGGACGGTTTTCTTTTCTGAAGCCAAGGGGGGAAAGTAGTTTCTCAACATGCTCGTAGATCTGCTCAACCTGACTCCAGCCCTCGTTCACCCCGACCCAAATTACGGTCATGTGGTTCAGATTCGGGAAAGCGCCCGCTCCTTTGATCTCCATTGTGAAAGCTGGGAAAGCCAGTTGGTGAAGGGAGGTCTTGACCTCGCTTAAACGGGACGAGGATACGTTTCCGAGAAATTTCAAGGTGAGATGGATATTCTCTCGCTCGACGGGTTTCAAATCTCCCCCTATCGCCTGCAAAGACGACGTGATAGATCCTACACGCGAAAGAATCTGCTGATCATCGAGGTCTATGGAAACGAAACTTCGGACCTGGTCCTCTGACAAATCCTTGTAATCGATGGTCGCTCTCGTTTTTAAGAGCTATAACGGGTCCCTAAGCCGAAGTGCGCTAGACCTACATGGACAAAGCGAAACCGAAGACAGTTGTCGTAATCGTCGGAATGCCAGGCGCTGGCAAGAGCCTCGCGTCTAGTGTTGCTCAGGAACGCGGGGTTCCAGTATTCGTTTCCGGCGATATTATCAGAGCTGAAGCTAGGCGGAGAAACTTGTTGCCAAGCAGAAAGAACCTCGGCAGGTTGATGCTGAAGATCAGAGAAGAGGAGGGGATGGGTGCCGTTGCCAAGCGGTTGGATCCACTCATTGACAAGATCAATAGTAGGTTTTTCGTCTATGAGGGTGCGAGGAACATAGAGGAGCTTGAGGAGTTGAACCAGAAATACCGGGTGTTCACTATCGCGATTCACGCTTCTCCAAAGAGTAGGTTCCGGCGACTACTGAAGAGGAGAAGGTCCGACCGTCCCAGGAACTGGACCGATTTCTGGGAGCGTGACGAGCGGGAGTTGAAGGTTGGAGTTGGAAAGCTTATCGCCATTGCTGATCGAGTGGTGGAGAACGAGGATACTAAGAACGATCTGAAGAGGCGGACGAGACGTCTGCTGAGAACCCTCCCGAACTAGGAACTATCAGAGTTCACGGCGAAGCGGAAGTCCGTCCTACTGAAGACGCTGAGAGGGTTAGGAAAGCTGTCACAAATATTCTTCGAGGTGAGGTTGAAGTTCGGCGAATAGACGAGTGGAGTGGGCAAGTATTGATCTATGGGAAGGATCAGTCATCGCTGGAGAGGCTTCGGATGATTCTGCAACGTGATAGAATCCGGGCGGCAGCAAGGTCCGTCTTGAGGCGCTCTGTGGAGGGGAACCGAATAGTTTTTTTTCTCAACAAGCAGGCGGCTTATGCGGGCCATGTGTCTTTCTCTGCGCCAGAGGGAGAATCGCCCTTGGGTCCAATACAGGTAATCCTCGAGACAGAAAACCCAGAACAACTGATCGATTGGCTCGCGGGAAAGCAGGAAGAACGAAAGAGAGACCAGAGATAGGCAATGCGTTCGACAGCTCTACTTAGAACGCTTCAGTGATAAGACCGTTAGATCTTTAGGGACGAGAGTCGCTTTGAACACGCTCCTCGCCTCCTTGAGGAGAATGGAGTCATCTCTTGTCACCGCGCTTATGTGAACCAGTGCAAGTTTGCGAACCCGTGCAGCCTTGGCGACCCTCGCTGCTTCCCTTGCCGTCGAATGGAAGTACTCCTTGGCTTTGTCCCGCCTGTCCTCCGTGAATCCTCCATCATGTATTAGAAGGTCGGCCTCTCTTGCCAGCGCCTTCACCTCGTCACAAGGACGAGTGTCAATTCCATAGACGATTTTCAGGCCGGGACGAGGATCCTCCATAACCTGGCGAGGCGCCACTGTTTTCCCCTCGACCCTGACCTCCTTTCCGGTCTGAAGCTGCTTCCACAGCGGACCTTCGGGGATGCCTAGCCTTTTTGCCTTCTCCGGGTGAAACCGGCCTGGCCGGTCTGTCTCAACAATCGCGTATGCGAGGCAGGTGATGTCGTGCAAAGCCTTGGTTGTCTTGATGTTGTAGCCGTTCTTGGATATTTCTTGCCCGGGCTTGAGTTCGATGACTCGCACGGGAAAATTCGCCGCGAAAGCTAGCGTTCGACGTAGCGAGCCTAGATAGCTGGAGATTCCCTCGGGACCATACAGGTCGAGTGGCTTGTCCCTGATTAGGGAGGACATTGTTTGG
>VBBV01000088.1 GCA_005883695.1 Candidatus Bathyarchaeota archaeon
TTCGTGCACGATGCTGTCAGGTGGACAAGTGGTGGCACTGTCTGACACGGACCTTTTCACTGCTTTCACAACACCCGTGGTAGACGGAAACGGCAATGTCTACGTGACGTGGTGTGACTACGGAACCTTTACGAGCTTCGGTCCCGTCACATGCAAAGTGAGATCTTCTCCACCCGGGGGCGCGAGTTTCGGTCCCCCAAACACTATCCTAAGCTTCATGGGACAAGGAACTACGCTTCCTTATGACACTATTACACTGGGATTCGCCACGGAGCAGTTCAGAACTGCAAGCGTACCATGGTTAGCAGCCGACACGAGTTCCACTCCATCAGCCGGCAACCTGTATTTCACAATCCAGGCGTGCACTTCAGGCGGATACCTGGGCTCTCCCCTCCTTGGAGCAGACAATCCAGGCAATTGCGGCCTCTCCTCGATACTTTTCACCGCATCGCCCGATAGGGGAGCGACTTGGTCATCCCCGATCGTTCTTTCAAAGCCGGCCGTCAACACCCAACCATACGTTACCGTGGACCCAACAACGGGGAACATATTCGTGGTCTACTACACCACCCAGTTCGACTCTTTCAACCATAGAATCGACGTTGTCGCGTCCAAGTCTACAAACGGTGGCTCAAGCTTCCATCAATCGAGGATAACAAGTGCTTCCAACGAGCCTGACTCCGACCCCAACATGTTCTTCTACGCGAGCGCGAACGGTGGTTCATGGACTGTTCCTCAGTACGGTGACTACTTCCAGGCCGCTGCTCAAGGTGGAAAGCTCTGGGTCCTCTTTACTGCAAACTATGTCGTCGAGCAGGGAACTTTTCAGACTGACCCATTCTTGGCAGCGGTGACACTGTAAGGGGTAACAATCTGTCCGGTGATGCCGACATCTGTGCCCTGGAACGTCTGGATAAAACCAGGCACCGCCCTCTTGTTGTCAGGGATACTTGGTCGCCGTCGTCGAGATCCAGTATTGCGGACGGTGCGGGTTGTTACCTTCCTCGCTGCTCGGCAGTCTATGCAAAATGGTGCTAGACTAGGCCGCTCTTCTATGTGCAAATGATGGGCTCCTTCTCTGGATAGTGGAGCCGGGGGTGGGAGTCGAACCCACTTCAGCCATCCATTCCTGGATGCTTACTACGGGTTGCTACGAGACGTGTCTGCAGCCCGTCGCCTGAGCCGATCGGCCTTCGGTGGACAATGCCAACCCCGGCCTCGCGCCCCCGGCGAATCGGACGGGGCTTGTCAGAACTGTATAAGCTTGTTGAAAAATCGGGGATTTCTTGAGACGTGGGAGACGATCGGGATGCGGTCTTGTCCGAGAGTCTCTCTGTCCCAACAATCAGAGTATCTCATTCCATACTTCGCTTGCTATCTCCCTTGCCTCTTCCTCTTCGCGCACATTCCCGATCAATAATCTGCCGGTCTTGAAGACAGACACTCTGTGGCGTTGTCTTGTGTATACGAAGACGGATTCAGAGCTTGCGACGACTGATTCCTTCGGAACTTTGGTGTTGAGAGATTGCAGATCTATTACAACATCTCTTTCAGGCAAAATGTTGGCAGCATTGGCGCCGCACAGCATTACCACGTTGTCAGGGTGAACCCCGTCAGAGGGAGAACCGTTGCATACTCTACACTTCTCTCTCTTCGTAATCGCGGTGAATACGAAATCTGGTCCTGCTAGATCCACTGTCAGCAATTGTCCGAGAATTCTTGTAGGCAACTCAAGAACTCTCTTTGCCGCCTCAGCTGCAGCGAGAGTCCCGACCAATCCTACGACTGTCGGGGTGACGCCCAAAGTCTCACAAGTGTCCACTGGCGCTGGTCCTGTCACGGGCATCAGGCATTCAAGACACGGGGTCGCTGGAGGGTTGAACAGGGAGAGATGGCCCTGGTTCGCGATAGCACTCGTGAACAGATAGGGAATCTTGCTATTCCTAGCAAACCGGTTGAGAATGTGTCTTGCAGGGAAATTGTCGGTTCCATCAATAATCAGGTCACTGTCGGCTAGAAGTTCCCTTGCATTCCCTCTTCGAAGAGTTTCGACTATTGCCTCTGTTCGGGTCCAAGGGTGGCGCGAGTTTAGTTTTCGGCCGAGAACTTCCGCCTTTGGCAGGTGGAGATCTTGACGGTCTGCGCCGATGAGCCGGTGGAGGTTGCTCTCCTCGACAACGTCCTGGTCGATGAGCTTCAAATGCCCTGTTCCGAGGCTGGCCAGGAAATAGGCGGCAGCGCTTCCAACGCCTCCTGTTCCGACGACCGCAAGCTTGGCTGACTGTAGGCGTTGCAACCCTGACAGCCCGATCTCCGGAATAGCCGACTGTCTGGCAAAGTAGTCCTGCATTTGCGCGTTCATGGTACCGCGAGATGCTTGCTAGGGTCTTGAATTAGCTTCTCACGCTTGCGAAGATGGAGGATTGGCGGCTAGCGGATTTATTTTCGCCGTGGTCCGGAGGGACTGCTCCTGCGTCGCGAGACGCGGTCGCTAAGACCCCCCTCCTTTTTTTTCGAGAGAATTTTCTGTCTGGCAACGATTTCGGGCGAGACAGGTTGGTCAGGGTAGAATCTGGGCTTGGTTGAAAGGGTGAAGAGAGGGGAATCGTCGGCGGTTCCCGAACGAATTCCAGGCGAAATTTTAGCCATGATCCAGATTCGAGATCAGGGCTGAAAATGGGCGATTTTCTCGAGAATTTCGAGGAATACATCTCGACAACTCCTCATACTCTCAAGAACGATTAGCTCGACACGGCGAATCGCTCAGATGTCCATGCCGAGACAGGTGACCATCTCGGTGAAAATAACGAGTCTGTTTCAAGCACCCTGGAGATAAGAGCGACCAAAGGAGACATCCTCTAGCTAAGAAGCGGTCAGTCCCGGGGTTAGGCTTAAGCGGGACCGTCCGTACGACCTATTACAGTGGACTCACTGAATGGTGAAGATCACTAGACAAAGAATCACGCTGTTCCTACTTCTCGCAGCGTTATTCCTTACGATCCAAGCCTCTCTCCCAGAAAAGGCCCATGCACAATCAAACGTCTATGTGGCGTCTCTAGACCAGAATATCGATCCTGGTGCTGAAGACTTCGTCGTCTCATCAATCAACGATGCCTCCTCCTCAGGAATCCACAATTTCATCCTAATCCTCAACACTAACGGCGGTAGCGGAGCCAACATGGAGAACATCATCAGCGCGATCTCCAGCTATGAAGGTGTCAGCAACAACAATTTCACCACCCTAGTTGCCCCGAGCAGCGCTCACGCGTTCAGTGCCGGCGCCTACATCGCCGAATCGTCGAGTTCAGTCTTCATGGTCCCCGGCACAGTTATCGGGTCCGCGACACCTATCGTTAGCGGCATCCCCACTGGGGAGGAGAACACGACCCTCGCAAAGGACATCAATGCTTTCACTCAATACATGACTGCACTCACGGGAAGCCACGGCCGAAACTCGAACGCAACAGCTCTCATGGTCACTAAGGGCGTATCGTACGATTGTCAAACCACCAGCTCATGCGTAGCGCTACAACAACATGTGGTCAACCGGGTCCTGAATGCGAACAGCACTCAGCAAGCACTCACTCTGATGAATGCGGGGGATGCGACAATTCACTACGCTGGATCGAGGTCAGTGTTCCTCTCGGTCATCAGCGATCCAAACCTTGACAGCATACTCTTCCTCGCAGGAACGTTCGCAATACTTGCTGATCTGTATCACCCTACCCTCATCTTGACGATTGTAGGAGCGGTTGCTATAGCGCTCGCACTCTTGGGACTAGGAGTATTCGGTGCCCCGATAGTCTCGATCGTCCTCATGCTAATCGGGGCATTCTTCATATTCCTAGAACTGAAAACGCATCACGGCGTAAGCGCTATTGCAGGCGTCATAATATTCATCGTCGGCTTCCTCCTGATCTTCAGCCTCCCCTCATCAACACCCGCACCCGCGTCCGCCCCGTCCGGATCAGGCACATTCATCCAAGCGGGACTGGTCACCTATACGATCCTCGGATTACTCGGTGCCGGCGGGGTATTTGGAAGCATCTACCTTTACCGGGTTCGTGAAACTTTGATCAACCAGCCTCCAGCGCAGAATCCCAAGGCTATAATA
>VBBV01000089.1 GCA_005883695.1 Candidatus Bathyarchaeota archaeon
GAGACGGTAATGCCGATGATAATCGGCGCGTCGCTGTTCACCGCAGTGGGCACATTCTTGGCCGACAGAAGACTCACTAGATCGCTACGAGCGAGAAAGAAACGCTGACTGGTACGGAGCAACTCCGTCTCGATGAATCTGGCCGAACTTTTTGTTGCCCAGCAGGTCTACCGCCTATTCGCTGTCAGGAATAGAAGTGGCAGGCCACATAGTGCTGCTTTTCTATTTCGACAAGGGGAGGCTGCTCATTGACGCACCTTTCATGTGTGTATGGGCATCTTGTGTGGAACCTGCACCCTGATGGCGGATCAACGGGACTAGGAATCTCGCCGCTTATCACGTCCTTCGTGCGTTTCGACTCGGGGTCGGGGACTGGAACTGCAGAGATCAGAGCCTGCGTATACGGGTGCAGTGGTAGGTCGACCACCGCCTCGGCGGATCCAAGTTCCATCATCTTGCCCAAGTAGAGGATTGCTATGCGATCCGAAATATGCTTGGCCAGTGCGAGATCGTGCGAGATGAAGAGTATGGAGGCGTCATACTTCCTAACGAGGTCGACCATGAGGTTGATGATTTCTGCTCGTATGGAGACGTCGAGCATGGAGACAGGCTCATCAGCTACAACGAAGCTAGGGTTCAGCACGAAGGCCCGTGCAACGGCAACTCTCTGCCTCTGACCCCCGCTCATCTCGTGGGGAAAACGGTACATGAACTCTTCAGGGGGAACCAGCTCCACCTCGCTCAACGATTTCTTAACTCGCTCTTCGAGCTCCTGTTCTCCTATCCTCCTCCTTCTCTCCCTACCATCCTTGTCAGTCTCTAGAACACCTTGCACTCGAAGAGGCTCCGCGATAATCTCCTTGATTATCATTCGCGGGTCAAGCGATTCAAAGGGATCCTGAAACACCACCTGCATCTGCCTCCTAAGAGGCTTCAACTCTCTATCATCGAGGCGTGAAATGTCTCTGCCCAAGAACAAGATGTGTCCTCCGGTTGGAGCCTGTAGCCTAAGCACGACCTTGCCGAGAGTTGTTTTTCCACTCCCACTCTCCCCGGCGAGGGCAAATATCTCACCCCTTTTGATGTTAAAGCTCACTTCGTCAACGGCTTTGACACTCATCTCCTCTCTAGAAAACACCGTTTCGAAGAAACCCCGCTTGAGAGGGTACCATTTCTTCACATTGTCCACTGCGACTACCGGTCCCTTCGGGATAGCCGGGTCATCCTCCACCTCCTCTATTTGCGCGAACTGTTGAAGACTGTTTGATGGCTCATTCTCGTTCGCATCTGTATCTCTCACTGCCCAGAGTCGCCCTATCTTTCCGACATCCTTGATCCGGTAACACTTGTCGAATACCAGGTCTCCACCGATAGGGTTCTGCCCTTTCGGGTTCGCCGCGACTAGGCCTGCGAGGATGCTGCCGTCTGCTGTCCCAAACTGGACGTACTTGAGACCGCTTTTTTTCGACTTTCGCTTCTTTGCCTGCTCTTCTCGCGCCTCTGTCGGTGGGACCTTTTCCGGCTCAGCGCTTGTTTGCGACTCGACAGGCGATTCCATATTAGTTCTCCTCTAATAGAGATGGCATGCGACGAGGTGGCCCTTGTCCTGTTCTTGAAGGACTGGTTCGCTTCTCTTACAGACATCCATAACATAGGGGCAGCGCGGATTGAACCTGCACGCTGGAGGAGGATTTAGAAGATCAGGAGGCTGGCCTGGAATCGAGCTGAGTCGGACCCTTTCCCCATGAATGCTCGGAAAAGCCTTGATGAGCCCTTGGGTGTACGGGTGAAGAGGGTTCTTTAATATCGAGACAGCATCACCTTACTCGACGATCTTTCCCGCGTACATTATTGCGACCTTCTCACAAGTCTCAGCGATTATTGAAAGGTCGTGACTTATCATTATCATTGATAAGCCGAGCCTATCCTTGAGATCTCTGAGGAGCCTGAGAGTCTGGGCTTGAACTATAACGTCTAAGGCTGTTCCCGGCTCGTCTCCGATGAGGAGCGTCGGGTTTGCGGCCAGCGCCATCGCGATGAGTGCCCGTTGTCGCATCCCGCCGCTGAACTCGTGTGGATAATTGTTAGCTCTGGAGGGTTCTATGCCAACTGTTTCAAGAAGCTTGGCAACCCTCTCACCTACGTCAGCCCTTGAGACGCCTTGTTCGTGGATTCTTATCGCTTCCCCGATCTGGTCTCCGACCTTGTAGACCGGATTCATCGCGTTCATTGCGCCTTGGAAGACGATTGAGATTCCCTTCCATCTAATCTGCCTCATCTCGCTCTCTGATAGAGAAACAAGATCCTTCCCCTCGAATAGTATGCTGCCTCTCCGAATGAGTCCCCCAGCGGGAAGGATTCGCAGGAGGGAGAGGGCGATCGTGCTCTTTCCGCTTCCAGATTCGCCTGCGATTCCCAAGGCTTCACCTTGCGCGACGTTAAAGCTCACGTTCTCTACAGCTCTCACCCATCCTCGAAGAATTCGGTAATGTGTTGTGAGGTTCTTTACTTCAAGTAGAGCCATTAGGGCAGAGCCGTCAGGAAATGGGAATAGGTCAAGTTAAGCTTTGGGGCGTCAATCTCTCAACTGAACGACAACGGAACTTCCTGTGTCCGTGTATAGGAAGTAAATCCAAGCACTGACACTAGGAATGAGGAAATGTCGATTTCCAGATTGCAGTGCCCCGTGATCTGTCCAGGGTTTTGGTTGGTGAAGTTGAATAGCTGGCCTGCCTGGCTGCCTGTGAGTGGGACCATGACTGTTACTCGGACCGTCGAGTCGGGCCCAATCGGACTGGACTCAGGGGCGTCCGTGTTCGGACTGCTCGGGCTAGGTTGGAAGGGCCTGTTGCTCGTGTTCGCGTCTGCATAAAAGTATTGAATGGTAACGTCGACAACAGTCAGAGTCAGACCCGAGTATTGGGTCGGATTGCTTACAGAGACGTCAACTTGGACTGCTGGCTCGCTAGTCCCCGGCATGTTACTCAGGACAAGTTTGTCTATTTGATACGATTGCTGTTTCGTTATTTCGTCAATAGCTGGAAAGAGAGAGAGATAGTTTATTGCAGCAACGGAGATATAAACGGCAGATGATAGGCTGAACGCCACGAAGGCCAGGGAAAATATGGAACGTGCGTCGTGTCTCAAGGGTCTGTTCGCTGGCTGCCGGGGTTCGAGACATTGCTTAGGCTCATGAATCTTGCCCTTCAGGGAAGGCTCAAACCAGTACTGACGGTGCTCGGGTGGGCAACATCAAGCGCCGCTCTGACTTTGGCAATGATCTTCCTTGGATATCTTCTCCCCAAGAACATAAATGGTGGAGGAGGACTCTACGGCAGCGTCATCAGCGCTAGCCAGATCCCTCTCTGGATATTCTATGTCGCAAACTTTTCGTTGTGCGTCCTCGCTACGGTCATGATCTCCGACATGTCGAGGAGCCTTCTCTCGTTCTTCGCTTCCTACTTCGTTGCTGCTGTCATCACAGTCACGATTCTGTCGCTGCCCGACTATTTTGGCTGTTGTGGAGGAGCTCTTCAGGGGGCAGCGGTGAGCTGGACCTTTGTCGCTCTCTTCCCCTACCTTTTTCTCATTGAGCTAGCCGGTACATTCACTGGCATAGGACTCGCAGAACATTTTCTGTGAGACGGTGAGACACTGCTATCGGCGCTGTCTCAATCTAGGGTTAAAGATGTCGTCCAAGGCATACCCGATCAGGATGAAGGAGAGTGAGACCAAGGCTATGCCGAGGCCCGGGGGTAGGACCCACCACCAAGTGGGTGGGAAGTGGGCGAGAGCCCCGCTTGAGTTGACGATGAAAAACATGCGGCCCCAGGATACAAGGGTAGGATCCGAGAGTCCGAGAAAGGCAAGCGCAGACTCTGTGAGGATAGCACCTGGAACACTGAGTGCGAGGTTGACGTAGGTCAAGGAGACTATGTTGGGAAACACATGCTTCAGGATTATCCTTCCTGGTCCTGCTCCCGAAGCCTTAGCGGCCTCCACGAATGGGCGTTCTCGTATTGAGAGCACTTGGGACCGGACTATTCTCGCGAACCCCATCCAGCCCAGAAACCCGATGACT